>JALUXQ010000099.1 GCA_027013265.1 Campylobacteraceae bacterium
ATCGGCACTGCTCGCATCGTCAGTTAGCTCATAATCCTTTAGTCGACCAAGCATCACTTCAGAATCTACTAGATTTTTATTGCAGCCTAGGCTCACTAAGTGTAGTTTTTTATCCATTTTTATATCCATAAATTATCTATTAGTCTTGTTTCTCCAACTTTTGCAGCCACTAAGATTATACTGTTTTTTAAAACTATTTTATCTATTTTGTTAAAATCTCTGTCCACCATCTCTATATACTCTATCTCTAACTCTTTCATGGTCTCTTTCATGATGTTTTTTAGAACATCACAATCAAACTCACCTTTCATCATAGCTTTTGAGGCAAGTTTTAGCGATTTTGAGATATTTAGCGCTTTTTTTCTATCTTTATCGCTAAGATATACATTTCTACTTGAAAGTGCCAAGCCGTCCTCTTCTCTTACTATCTCACAAGGTATAATTTTTGTCCTTAAAAACAGAGTTGAAACCATGTTTTGTATGAGATATAGTTGTTGGGCATCTTTTTTGCCGAAGTAGGCATTTGTTGGATTTACTATATTTAAAAGTTTTAGAACAACCCTCAGAACTCCATCAAAGTGCCCAGGTCTTTTTGCTCCCTCTAAGATATATGCTTTTTTATTAGGAGCTAGGATTACGGGCTCACTCTTTTGGTATATATCGCTAGAAGAGGGCACAAAAACAGCATCAACACCTGCAAGCTTACATATTTGTATATCAGCCTTCTCTCTTTTTGGGTATCTATCCAAGTCTTCATTTGGTAAAAATTGTGTAGGATTTACAAAGATAGATACTATCGTAAAATCACTATTTTCTATACTATTTCTTATCAAAGAGAGGTGTCCATTGTGTAGTGCTCCCATGGTAGGAACAAAACCAACATCACCTTTTAGCCCTTTTCTGTACTCTATAAGTTCAAAGATATCATTAAATATTTTCATTTTAGCCACTTTATTGTAAAATATAAACTAAGAGTGCCATTATATCAAAAAGGAAGCAAATTTGGATAGTTATGAATATACAGAACTTTTAAAAAAACTCACTACAAAGATAGAAAATATAGCTCAAATTATAAATCCACAAAATATCAAACTAAGGTTAGAAGAGATAGAGAAGATAGAGCAAGAGCCATCATTTTGGGAGGATGCCAAAAAAGCTGGAGTGATACAGAAAGAGAAAACCAAGATAAGCTCTACTTTGCAAAAGTATATAGATGCTAAAAAAGCAGTTGATGATAGTGTAGATTTGTATGAAATGGCAAAAGAAGAGGGTGACGAAGAGAGCATAAAAGACCTCTATGATGAGTCTGAACACTTAGAAAATCTAATCACAAAATTAGAGATATCGATGATGCTTAGTGGTGAAAATGATGCAAACAGTGCAATAGTAAGTATCCACCCTGGAGCTGGCGGAACTGAGTCTCAAGACTGGGCAAATATGCTCTATCGCATGTATCTTAGGTGGGCGGAGCTAAACAACTATAAGATAGAGGTTTTAGACTATCAAGAGGGTGATGAAGCTGGTATCAAAGATGTAAGTTTCATCGTAAAGGGTGAAAATGCCTATGGATATCTAAAGGTAGAAAATGGGGTGCACAGGTTAGTTCGGATTTCACCATTTGATTCAAATGCCAAGAGGCATACCTCCTTTAGCTCCGTTATGGTGAGCCCTGAAGTAGATGATGATATAGATATAGTGGTGGAAGATAAAGATATCAGGATAGATACATATCGTTCAAGTGGAGCAGGTGGTCAACATGTAAATAAAACTGACTCTGCTATAAGGATAACCCATATCGAAACAGGAGTTGTTGTTCAGTGTCAAAACGATAGAAGTCAGCATAAAAATAAAGCAAATGCGCTAAAAATGTTAAAATCAAGACTATATGAGCAAGAGTTGGCAAAACAGCAAGCCTTGAAAGACGGAGTGCAAAAGAGCGACATTGGCTGGGGGCACCAGATAAGAAGCTATGTCTTAGCACCTTACCAACAAGTCAAAGACAATAGAAGTGGCATAGCCTATTCACATGTGAGCAATATCTTGGATGGAGATATAACAAAAATTATAGAAGATGTACTGATAAGTATTAACAGCAAAAACTCTAAATAAGAAGGATAAAAATGAGAAGAGATGCTATTTTGAGACAGTTAGGTTATAGTGTTACACCAAATGCTATAGAGCAGGTACAAAGAGTCATGGACAATACAAAAGATTATGATTATGTTGAGAAGCATTTGATATCTTTACATGATACTCTAAAACCACGCCTCTCTTTTGTGGCGATATCAAGCACACATGACTATTTTAAGATAAAAAATGAGGCAGTGGGTGAAGAGATGGTGCAAAGCACAAAAGATATCATTCAGAAGTGGTCAAAAAAATACAAAATAGCACTAGAAAAAGTACCAAATAAAGAGACTTACTATGTTCTAGGCAAAAGCGCCTAG
>JALUXQ010000100.1 GCA_027013265.1 Campylobacteraceae bacterium
TGTATATATCTACTTATGTCTATCAAAAATTTTGATATTTTTTTACTCTCTATATGGGAGCTGACATCTTTTATGGGTACATGATGAGTAAAGAGTATAACATACATCTCTTCGCAACCAAGCATCATAGTAGTTTTGCAACCAAGCATATCACTCAGGGCATCTGTGTGACCTTTGTAGTGAATTCCTGCCATACTCCAAGATGATTTGTTTATAGGTAGAGTAACTATGGCTGAGGCTTTTTTGCTTTTTGCCAATGCAATAGCTGTGATAAAAGAGTCAAATGAAAATTCGCCAGCTTCTTTTGTATTGACTCCTGGTTTTATCTCGAAAACCTCTCCGCACTCTTGAATCTTAAATTTCTTTGGGATGTCGATACCAAGCATAGCACTTCCCCACTCTAACATGGGTCTATTTATACAATATATAGGTTTGCAAATTTTGGATATCTTTTTATGTGCTCTTAAAGCAACCTCTAACCCTATACCATTTATATCACCTATGCTGATAGCTACTTTTTTCATTTAATGTCCCCTCTGCCCATAAATAGCAACTTAAAATTTTTGTTCTACCCAAATAAAAATTTATGGGCAGATTCATCGTTACTATTGCTAAGGCTGTCGCCTAGAATTTTACTATTTTTATTTTGCTATTTTAGTTTTTAGTGTACTTTGAGCAAGATTTTATAGTTAAACTCCTCGTTACTATTGCTTTGGCTGTCGCCTAGAAATTTACCATTGTTGCTATTTTATCAATCTTAGCATCTCTGTTACTGCATTTTCAAAGCCCGTAAAAACAGATCTTGCAACTATGCATTGACCTATATTTAGCTCAATTATACCATTAATTTTGCATATCTCTTTTACATTTTGATAGTTTAGCCCATGTCCAGCTGCTACTTTTAGCCCTAAGGAGTTTGCAAAAGCTGTACTATCAACTAACTCTTTTAACGATTTTTCTAATAATTCTTTTAATCTGTCTCTAGGTAGTTCTAGCTCTTTTATGCTGTGTTTAGTATATGTTAAATTTGAAAAAAGCATGGCATAGATATTTGAGTATAGTCCCGTGTGCAACTCTATCCAATCTGCTCCTATTTCACTTGAGAGCTTTATGGCTTTTTGGCTAGGGTCTATAAATAAAGAGACCTCTATACCATTTGTTTGCAGTCTCTTTGTGATATCTTTCAAAGTTTGAAAATTCTTTGCTACAACAAGACCTCCTTCGGTTGTCACTTCCTCTCTTTTTTCTGGAACAATTGTGGCTCGATGTGGTTTGAGCTCTATTACTTTTTCTATTATCTCCTTCTCTATGGCACACTCAAGATTTACAGGAAGTTGAGAATTTTCTATGATTCTTGTCGCATCATAGTCATTTATATGTCTTCTATCTTCTCTTAGATGTATAGTAATCTGATCAGCCCCAGCCCTTTTTACAAGTGAAACCGCATCAAGTGGATCAGGGTCATTTATCTTTCTTGCCTCTCTTAAAACTGCGATATGGTCAATATTTACTCCAAGTAACATACCTTTGGCTCCTTGCTAAAAAACTTATATCTATTTTATCAGTAGAAAGCTTAAATATTGGATATAATACCCAAAAACTAGAGGATAAAAACAGATGATAGGTTGTGATTTAGGCTCAAATACCATAAGAATAGTACAAATTGACTGTAAAACAAAAAGAAGGATTAAAGAGTTTGAGAGGATTGTCAAAACTGGCAAAAACTTAGCTAAAAGTGGTGTTGTAAGTGATGAGTCTATAGAAAATATACTAAATGCCCTAGAAGATGCCAAAAAAATCATAGATTTTAAGAATGATAAAGTGAAGTGCATAACAACACAGGCTCTAAGAGTTGCAAAAAACTCAGAAATTGTCACAAAAATGATAAAAGATAGATTTGGTTTGGATTTTGAGGTAATAGATGGCGAAACTGAGGCAAGATACACAGTTCTTGGAGTCAAAAGTGCACTTCAATGGCTTGGGATAAATGATGATGAGTTTGCTCTTTTCGATTTAGGTGGCGGCTCAACTGAACTTAGCTATATAAAACGAGATAAGATAAGTAGCAAAAGTTTTTCTTTTGGGATACTGAATGTTTCGGAAAAGTACAGCAAAAACCTTGAATCTGGGATAGAATTTGAGTTAAAAGATATAGTAAGTTTTGCAAAAAATCACCAAAAGCCCAATTTTTTAGTGGCAACTGCGGGAACTCCTACGACAGTTTGTGCTTTTTTGCAAGGTATGGACTACTTGTCATACAACCATGAGAAGATAAATGGTAAAATATTATCTATTGATGATTTTAAAAAAGCCTATAAAATGATACTTGATATGGATATAAAAGAGCAAGAGAGGTATTGTGGTACAGATAGAAGCGAACTTATAAAAACGGGTATATTGATAGTTATAAACTTGATGAAAAAGATAGGTTTCAAAGAGTGCATA
>JALUXQ010000101.1 GCA_027013265.1 Campylobacteraceae bacterium
ATCATACGAAAGTGCTTGAAACCAAAAAGAAAGCGGTGGCTTGCCCCAGTATGGGATACCATAGTCAAAATACGGCGTAATCCAATCCCCTGTTTTTGACATAATAAGAGCTATATTTGAGTATCTAGCTTCTGTTGTATCAGTTAGCGGAAGAAAGATCATTAAGAAAAGCCTTGAGGCAACAATTCCCCAAAATAGTATCTTTAATTTTGTTGCTTCTTTCTTATTTAATGCCTGCATTTAATGTTTCTCCTTGAAAATTTTATTTATTTTACCCTGTTGCATCTCGAATAAAAGATATTTTTTGGATGTATATATTTTTCTTAATCCGCCAATGTTAATCTGGTTTAAATTATTTTTATTTACTAATACAAAATATCTTTTTTTACTATTTTTTACTATTTTTTTGTACTCTTTTGGGGCCAAAGAGTTTAGATTTTTACCTGTGTTCATATAGTATGCGGCTGAAAAAGATGTTTTGCCCACAAAGTATATCGGCTCATCTTTTTGTACTCTATTTTTATATGCCTGTATTAGGTGTTTTTCAGTTTTTATAGTGTTTGGTTTTATCATTATAAATACAAGTGCTATTATACTGACTATAGGGATGAAAAGTGAAGAGTTTCTAAAAAGTTTATTGTGAATTGATAAATTTTTACCATTATTTTTACTGAAAAATAGAGCAAGCAATATAGCAAACCCACCCACAGATGGTAAGGTGTAATACCAAAGTACATTTCCTGCAAGCATGAAAAATATCATAATAAAAATTGACCAAACCAAATAAAAAGATATATTGATATCTTTGGTAAAATTTACTATTTTTTGCTGTTTGATTGTCTGAAGATTTTTTACTATAAAAGTTGATGCTATGATACCCCAAGGCATAGTCGCCACAAGCCAAAATATCCATATCATCCCTTTTGGCTCTTTGTGTACATATCCGTATTTATCCCCATGCCACCCAGTATCTAAAAATCTTCCAAGATTTTCACCTACTATGAAGTAATACAAAAAGCCTGGGTTTTTTACCTCTTGCGCGATATACCAAGGCACAAATATAGCACACATCAACAATAGTCCTTTCACCCAAGGAAATAGTTTTAGAGTGATGACTCTTTGTTTAAAATCAAGCAGTATCCACAAGGTTAAAATACCGCCTACAATAACCAATGCCAAAGGTCCTTTGGTTAGTATTCCTATCCCTGTTCCTACAAAAAAGAGATATCTCCAGTATGATTTATGACCATTTATAACAAATAAAAATGAGACTAAAGACAAGGTGGTGCCAAAAACTAAAAAGGCATCTGTCATAACAACACCACTAAGGATAAAGACAACTGTAGTGCTTATGTATATGATGGATGCTAAAATAGCACCCAGTCTATCGTGCAAAGTTAGAACCAATTTGTATATAAACCAAACAGTCGCAAGCGTTATAAGCATAGAAGGTAACCTCGGAACAAAATCAGCTATCCCAAATATCTTGTAAGAGAGGGCTTCAAACCAGAATGCTAACGGCGGTTTTCCTAAAAAAGGATCGTTATATTTAAAAAATGGAGTAATCCAGTCATTGAGATTTGACATCATGAGTGCAGTATTGGCATACCTTGCCTCTGTTGTATCGGTAAGAGGCATTAAAAAGATTGAGATAATTCTTAAGGCCATTATACTCCAAAACAAAATACTCAACTGTCTAATTTGAACTCGCATCTCGCCCCTTTGTTTTTATAAAATCTTTAAATTCTTGCGAAAGTAAAACTTGCATCTCTTTTTTTCTACCTGTGTTTATATAAAACTGTTTAAATTGATCATCTTTGCACTTTGAGCTCTCTTCCAGTGATAGATAACCAGGATGCAAAAGTATCTCTACACATTTGCTGGTATCTATTTTTTTCATAGCCTGTTTTATTGAGCTAAAGGTTACATTTCCTGTAAACAAAACACCTACAAAAGCGTCATTGTGTTTTATGTTGTATTGTGTTAATTTTTTTATCAACCCGATAGAAAAAAAGTTTAGCAGTATATGCTTTATAAGGTTTAAACCAAGATAGTTTTTTATGTTTTTTATTGAACTTAAATCTATAAAAAAGGGCTCTTTTGGAACTCTAATGTAAGATATGTTTAACTCCAACTCTTTTTTTAATTCGATTAAAGTATCGACGATAAAAGGTATAGTGTGGTAGTGCTGGTGAGAATCAAGATTTATCTCTTTCGTGTGTAGTTTTTTTGAGTATAGTAATATTTGATTTTTAAATTCTGTCTTTATATCGTTCTTGATAATCTCTCTTTTCTGTTTAGTTCCAAAATAATAGCCTAATACCACTTTCTCAAAACTTTTGGAAAATTGGCCATCTTGCAGAAGATAGTTTAACTCATTTTGATTACTTACAGGTTTGCCCTCAGCGATATTTAAATGCA
>JALUXQ010000102.1 GCA_027013265.1 Campylobacteraceae bacterium
GAATGATGAGTGTTACAGTGAGATTTACCATAACAAAAAGCAACCATCTTTGCTCGAAGCTAGTATAAAAGTCGGAAATAGCGATTTTAAAAATATATTGGTTATCAACTCTATATCCAAAAGAAGTAGTGCGCCAGGGCTTAGGTCTGGTTTTATCGCGGGAGATAAAGAGATACTGAAAAATTATGCAAAATATAGAACTTATGTGGGAGTTGCAGTTCCACTTCCTCTACAAGTTGCAGCCACTAGTGCATGGAGTGATGAGCAACATGTGGAAGCTACACGAAGAGTTTATGCAAAAAATCTAGAGTTAGCAAGTGATATATTGGGAGTTAAAAGAGGTGAAGCAACTTTTTATGTTTGGCTTGAGGTGGGGGATGATTTGGAGTTTGCTAAAAAACTCTATGAGAAGAAAAATATAAAGGTTTTGCCGGGCAGTTTTTTAGGACGAGATGGAATGGGAAGTGCTTATGTTAGGATAGCACTTGTTGAAAATAGTAAAAAAACAGAAGCCGTCTTAAGGCGAATAAGTGACTTCATACAAGAGAGCAGACATGAATAAAAATACTATACATTTTGTAGGAATAGGGGGCATCGGCCTCTCAGCACTTGCTAGGTATCTTAAAAAAGAGGGTTTCGTGGTCAGTGGCTCAGATATAAAAGAGACAAAAATCACTAAAAAATTACAAGATGAAGGCATAGATGTAAGCGTACCTCATAATGCCAAAAATATAAAAAATCAAAATTTGGTAGTATATACAGCCGTCGCCAAAGATGACAATGTAGAGCTTGTAGAGGCGAGAAGAAAAGGGATACTGACGCTATCTCGTAAAGATGCACTCTCTTTGATACTAAAAGACAGAAGAGTGTTTGCAACTTGTGGAGCTCATGGGAAAAGTACCACTTCGGCAATGTTGGCTTCATTGGTAGAGGGTTCTGTCATCATAGGGGCTGAGAGTAAGCAGTTTGATACAAACATGCGTCATATGGCTAGCAATAACATCATATTTGAAGCAGATGAGAGTGATGAAAGCTTTTTGAATTCAAACCCATATGTTGCAGTTGTCACAAATGCAGAGCCAGAGCATATGGAGCACTATGATTATGACTTAAAGAGATTTTATGGAGCTTATGAGCAGTTTTTAAAGAGTGCAACTATACGAGTCATCAATGCAGAAGATAAATTTCTTTCAACTCTTAGTGACCTTGATGCCATAAGACTCTATCCGAATCGTGATTTAAAAGAGATAAAAACTATCATTAAAGGCGGTGAGGCATTTACCTCGTTTGTGTTAAAAGATTTAGGAAAATTTGAGGTTTGGGGCATAGGTGAGCATATAGCTATAGACGCTTCTTTGGCGGTTTTAGCAAGCCTGAGTGAGATAGATTTGGAGAGTGCTAGAGTAAAACTCAAAAATTATAGAGGTATTAAAAAGAGATTTGATATTATAGCCAAACGAGACGGTTTTGCTCTTGTAGATGACTATGGTCACCATCCAACAGAGATAAAAGCGACTATAAACTCTGCTAAAAAATATGCACAACTGTTTGGGTTAAATAAGATTACAGCCATTTGGCAGCCTCACAAATACACAAGAACACATGATAATCTAAAAGGCTTTGTTGAGTGCTTTGAAGGGGTTGATAGACTTATAATACTGCCTGTTTGGAGTGTTGGTGAGAAGAAAATAGAGATTGATTTTAAAGAAAAGTTCAAAAGATATGAGCCAATTTTTGCTACAAAATTAAAAAGAAACAGTAAAACTCTAGATTTGATATCAGATGAAACTGTGCTAAAAGAGTTAGATAGCGGACTAGTTATTGGTTTTGGAGCAGGCGATATCACTTATCAGCTAAGAGGAGCATAGATGCAGATTGTACTATTTTTACTGCTTGTATTGGCTGTTTTATCTATATTTGTCTCTAAAAAAGACTCTCTTTCAAATAGTGTTAAAATCTACATACTAGTATCTTTTGCTCTAGTTTTTTTAGTTGGTTGGCTTTTTACATATTACAACCAAAAAGTGGCACTTGCAAACAGAGATATTCTAAATGCTTTTGAGCAGGGCAAAACACTCTCTTGTCAAAATTACAAAGTAAACAGTGATGATTTTGTATATGTAAGTGGAACACTTAGTTTTGTGGCAAAAGATAGCAAAAAAGATTTAAAAGGTGTCGTGATAGATATCTCAACTTGTAGCAAATGAAAAAGTTGCTCTCTAAATTAGATTTAACGGAGTTTGCAGAGCATTTTTATGGGTATCTTGCAAGAAAAAAACCTCTTTTTATGCAGGGTGACTCCAAGATTCACTATAAATTTATCCAGGAGCTGATGTCTCATCCTGGTTTAAAAGCTCCTCAAGAGGTAGAAAACCTAGATATACCGCTCGCCCATATCGGAAAAAGCGGAGTTTTGAAAATTTATGAAATCTACTCTTTTGTCAAGATTATAAAATATTTCAAATATCTAAAATCTATATTTTTAGAGGGGAGTCTAAGCCAATGGATGCAAAAGATAGAGATTCCTGAAGAGATAGATATCTTTTGTGACTATTTTAATGACAAAGGTGAGCTAAAAAGTAGTATTGATGAGCAGTTTGACTCTATTGAATATGCACTTAAACGGATAAAAGAGGACATGAGTCTGTCTCTAAGAAGGTTGATGTCGAACTCTAAACTCTCAAACTATTTAGTTGACAGACAAGTTCATTATATCAACAATCAAGAGGCTATCTTGTTAAGAGGTGGCTTTAACCATGTTGTCAAAGGAAGTGTAGTTGGGCGAAGTAGTGGCGGATTTTTCTATATAGTTCCTGATTCGATTTTGTCCTTGAAGTCAAAAGAGGGTGGCTTGATAGATAAAAAAGAGGAGTTGATATATAAGTATGCCAAAGAGATATCCTCAGTATTTACAAAGTTTGTCAAATTTTTAACCTTTATAAACAAAGAGTTTGACAAGTTTGATGCGTACTATGCAAGAGTAGCGTTTGCCAAACAGAAGGATTTAGAGTTTGTTTTGGCAAAAAAAGATAGCGACATAGTGATATCAAGGTTTTGCCATCCCGCTCTTAGTGACCCAAAACCGATAAGTGTTGATTTTACTAAACATGTACTTATGATAACAGGCGTCAATGCAGGTGGAAAAACCATGTTTCTAAAGTCACTTCTTAGTGCAGCATTTTTAGCAAAGTATCTGCTCCCTATGAAGATTGATGCAACGCACTCAAAGATAGGCTCTTTCAAGGAGATTATCGCTGTTCTTGATGATCCTCAAAATGTCAAAAATGATATATCAACATTTGCAGGCAGGATGAATGAATTTAGTAAGCTTTTCGCCAAACGATCAGTCATAGTTGGAATTGATGAGATAGAGTTAGGAACTGATGCTGATGAGGCTGCGAGTCTTTTTAAGGTGATAGTTGAAAAATTGATAGAAAAAGATATCAAGATTATCATCACAACACACCATAAAAGATTGGCTTCATTGCTAGCTACAAATGAGAGTGTTCAGCTTTTGGCGGCCATATATGATGAGAAAAACCAACAGCCAACTTATGAATTTTTAAATGGGACTATAGGGAAAAGCTACGCTTTTGAGACAGCACTTAGATATAAAATTCCAGCCCCTATCATAAAGGAAGCAAGGGAAGTTTATGGAGAAGATAAAGAAAATCTAAATGATTTGATTCAAAAAAATATAGATTTAGAGCTAGAGATGAAGAGGCGTTCAAAGATGCTTGATGAGAAGCTCGAAGATGTAAAGCGGTTAAAAATTGCCTTAAAAGATGAGCAGGAGAGATCAAAGCAAGAGTTTGAATTATCAACATATAAGATGCAAAAAAGTTTTAATCAAGCCATAGAAGAGGCAAAAAAAGCGATAAAAACAGATGATACAAAAGAGAGCCACAGAGCACTAAATAGAGCCCATGAATTTCAAAAAAGAGCTAAAAAAGTAAATATATCTAGAAAAAGCGAGGATTTAGAGGTTGGTGATTTTGTAAAATATGGAAATTCAAAAGGTAAAATCAAGAGCATAAAAAAAGATATAGCCACAGTTGATTGTGAAGGAATCACTATAAGAGTGCCAAAAATTAGCCTAAAAAAGAGTGGTATTCCTCCCAAAAAGCCAAAAAAAGTGGTGATTTCAAAGCCAAGTGCTTCTAGTTCTATTACATTAGATTTGCACGGTTTAAGGTCGCAAGAAGCTATAGAGAGACTAGATAAGTTTCTCTCAGATGCTTTGATAAACGGATATGATGAGGTGCTAGTTTATCACGGAATCGGAACAGGAAAACTTGCATACGCTGTCAAAACTTTTCTCTCTACATATCCGAGTCTAGTCTCATACGCAGATGCACCAATAAACATGGGAGGGTATGGAGCAACTTTAGTTAAATTATGATTAGTTTAATCTAAAAAATCTTATAATAGTAATTACAAGAATAAAAATGGGACATTTTGATGAAACAAATCAAGGAAAAGCTTGACAAATTAACCATTGTTCTATTTGTTGTTATTATGCTTTTTTTTGCAGTTTTCTATTTTCATGACCAAATTATGTCTCATTTTGACCTTCATAAGGCTTACTACTATTTTCTTTTGCCCACGCTAGTTGTTATTTTTTTGCTTTATATGTATATTCAACTCAAAAAAACTTCCAAATTTTTACAAGCTAGATATGATAGCAATATTGTTGAGAAAAAAAATGAGCTACTCGATTTAAATGATAAATTAAAAAAATCAAATCATGACTTGAAGTATCAACTATATATGGATGCGTTGACAAATCTTCAAAATAGAAGAGCGCTAGAGCGAGATATTATCTCTTCCTCCAAGCCAAAACTTATACTTCTTGATATCGACTCTTTTAAAGATATAAATGAGTATTATGGAAATGAAGTAGGCAATTTTATCTTGTGCGAAGTTGCAAGAATTCTTAAGGATTTTTCACAACAAGAGGGTATGAGTCTATACAGAATAGGTGCAGATGAGTTTGCACTACTCGAAGATGAAGAGCTTGATGTTGATAGATATGAAGAGTTGGCGACTACTATCTCAGATATGTTTAGAGGGAAAATGCTCAATGATCCAACTTCACAAGAGCAGATAGAGATAAATGCAACACTAGGATTTGCTCTTGAGAGAGAAAATATACTCGAAAAAGCTTCACTAGCCCTTAAAGAAGCTAAAGAGAAGCAGGTTGATTATCAGTGCTATTTCAAGAAAATTGATAATACAAAAGAGTATGTTCAGCAGATAAAATGGTCAAAATTTATAAAAAAAGCGATAGAAGAGAGTAGAGTCATACCATTTTATCAACCGATATTTAATACAAATGAAGAGATTATAAAGTATGAGTGCTTAGTAAGAGTTCTTGATGAAAACGAAGAGGTTTTCCCTCCAGGGCTTTTTCTAGAAATTTCAAAAAAAGTCAAGAGATATGCAGATATAGAGAAACTTCTCATAGAAAAGAGTTTTATACAGATTAAAGAGACTGGGGTTACGATATCTGTAAACCTACTTGCAAGAGATATGAGCGATAGCAATGTGAGTAACTTTGTGATATCCATGCTAAAAAAATATGGCGTAGCTAAACAGGTTATTTTTGAGATACTAGAAGACGAAAACATAGCCCAATTAGACAGAGTAGAGGGTTTTATAAAAAGAGTTAAAAGAATGGGCTGCAAAATTGCCATAGATGATTTTGGTACAGGTTACAGCAATTTTTCTTATCTCTTAAAACTTCAGCCAGACTATATAAAGATAGATGGCTCACTTATAAAAAATATAGATAAAGATGTAAAATCATATGCGATTACAAACTCTATCATAGCATTTGCAAAAAAACTAAATATAAAAATAATAGCAGAGTATGTTCACAGTAAGGCTGTATTTGAGATTTGTAAAGACTTAGGTGTTGATGAGTTTCAGGGTTTTTTCTTAGGTGAGCCAACTGCTAGGATTGTAAGAAAATGAGACTTGAAAATCTTTTTTTAACACTCTTAAGATATAAGTCCATCACCCCACAAGATGATGGAGCCTTGGATTTTATACAAGAGTATATGGATAGTTTTGATGCTGTCAGATTAGATAAAAATGGCACTAAAAATTTGCTTTTACACAAAAAATTTGGAGACGGTGAGCACCTTTGTTTTGCGGGACACATAGATGTTGTGCCCCCAGGAATTGGATGGGATAGTGAGCCTTTTGAGCCTTTTATAAAAGATGGATTTGTATATGCTAGGGGTTCACAAGATATGAAGAGTGGAGTATGTGCATTTTTGCAAGCTTGCAAAGAGGTAGAAAATTTTGATGGAACTATATCAATTGTGCTTACTAGTGATGAAGAGGGAGATGCTAAGTTTGGAACAATTGAGGTTTTAAAGTATCTAAAGCAAAATAATTTTTTGCCTTCCTTCGCCATCATCGCAGAGCCAACATGTGAGAATTTTTTTGGAGATGCTATCAAGATAGGCAGGCGAGGTTCCATAAATGGTGTTATAGAGGTTTTTGGAGAGCAAGGACACGCTGCATATCCTGAAAAATCGATAAATCCTGTGAATCTGATAGCTCCTATTTTAGATGGATTGGCTGGACACTATTTTGATGGTGGAGATGAAGATTTTGAGCCAAGTCAATTAGTTATAACAGATATAAGAGCTGGCATGGAGGTAACAAATGTAACTCCATCAACTCTCAAATTGATGTTCAATGTCCGAAATGGAGTCAAAACAGATAAGCAAGATATAGAGGATTATATAAATAGACTTTTTAAGGGGATAAACTTTAAATTGTCACTCTATCAAAGTGCTAAATCATTTGTAACCAAAAGAGACTCTAAAATAGTAAAACTTTTTCAAGAAGTTGTCAAAAAAAGCATAGATTTTGAGCCAAAACTGACAACAAGTGGAGGAACAAGTGATGCAAGGCTTTTTGCAGAGTTTGGAGTTAAAACTGTGGAGTTTGGAGTTGTAAATGATAGGATACATGCCCTAAATGAGAGGTGTAGGCTCCAAGATGTTGAAGATTTAAAGAAGATATTTGATAAAATTATAGAAAATTTTAAGGGGACAATAAAATGAAATTCATTCAAACAGATAAAGCACCAGCCGCGATAGGACCATATTCACAGGCTATAGGGTTTGGGGATTTGGTTTTTACTTCAGGACAGATAGGCTTAACACCTAAGGGGGTTTTGGTTGAAGGTGGAGTAAAAGAGCAAGCCAAACAGGTTCTTACAAATCTTAGTGAAGTATTGAAAAGTTCGGGAAGCTCATTGTCACAAGTTGTAAAAACTACAATTTTTTTAGCAGACATGAATGATTTTGCTGAAGTAAATGAGATATATGCCCAGTTTTTTGGAAACCATAAGCCAGTTCGTTCAACGGTAGCAGTAAAAACCTTACCATTGAATGTCGATATAGAGATTGATGCAGTAGCTATAAAGTAGTGAATGCACTTGATTTATATGCACATATAGAGCCGTTGATCGGCTTTTATGATGAGTATGAAAAACTGTATGACGAGTATATTTGTATCTTAGAGACTCTTAAAGTGCAAACCATTTTAGATATAGGTTGTGGTAATGGTAAATTTCTAAGAAGGCTTAGAGGTACAAAGTTTAGAGCAAAAGGCATAGATAGAAGTGGCAAAATGGTAAAACTTGCTACTTTTCTTGATGTTGAGGCAGATAAAATTGAGCTCAAAGATATAAAGGAACGGTTTTGTTGTGCAACAGCTATTGGTGATGTGCTAAACTATATCCCTCAAACTGAATTAAGAAGTTTTTTTAGTGACTTAAAGAGTGTGCTAAAAGAGGGTGGATATTTTTTGGCAGATATCAATACTTTAAGTGGTTTTGAAGATGTTGCCGATGGACTTTTTCTCAAAGATATGGAAGATAAATTTTTAGCTATTGATGCGGATTTTAAAAGTACAATTTTAACTACAAGCATTACACTATTTGAAAAAGATAATGGATATTATAAAAAGTTTTCAAATACAATACTGCAATACTATCATGATATGGAGATATTTAAAAATATAGATGGATTTGAACTTATAAATAGTTTTGATATTTCTATGTTTGGAGATTTGGACAAAAAAATTCTAGTTTTTAAAACATAGAGTTATTGGAGATACCCATAGAAGATTAGATTATTTTTAAGCAAATAGTTGATATAATATAATATAATTTTAGTAATTAAAAATATTAAGAAAAATTAAAGGATTTGCTATGGCTCAAAGAGCGATTCGTGAATATGATGGAAAGGCACTTTTTTCAAAACATTGGAAAAAATATTTTGATGGGTTTAGTTACAGTTTTAAATCTGTACTAGTAAGTAGTGGCGATGAGTTGAAGAAAATCGCACAAAAGCATGGTTTTGAGTGGCTAAATCAAGAGCCTCTTGTTGTTAAACCAGATATGCTCTTTGGTAAAAGAGGAAAAAATGGCCTAGTTCTCTTTAAAGACAAAAAACCAGGTGATGTTTCGCTAGAAGTTGCTGCTAGTTGGATAGATGAGAAGATATCTGTTCCAACTGTACTTTTGTCTGGTCAGCATGGAACACTTACACATTTCATAGTTGAGCCATTTACTCCGCACAGTGGTGAGCAGGAGTACTATATCTCCGCAACTACTGTGGGTGAAGACGATGTCTTATATATGTCAACAGAGGGTGGCATGGAGGTTGAAGATGGTTGGGAAGAAAAAGTCACAGAAGTTGTGATTCCAATCAATATGCAAGATGCAAATATTGACCATCTTGTTCACGCAAATGCACCTGCAGATTTACCTGAGGATAAGAGAGAGGCATTTGTCTCTTTTGCGATAGATTTTTTTAGATTTTACAGAGATTTGAATTTTGCCTATTTGGAGATAAATCCACTTGTGATGCTTGACAATAACGAAATGGCTATACTTGACTTAGTTGCTAGACTTGATGATACTGCTGGGTATTTAATGGTTGACTCTTGGGGAAAGATGGAGTATCCTACGGCATTTGGCATGGAGGATCAATCCGATGAGGAGAAAGCTATCGCTGAAGCTGATGCAAGAAGTGGGGCATCGCTTAAGCTTACTATACTGAATCCTATGGGTAGAATTTGGACTATGGTCGCAGGCGGTGGAGCTAGTGTTGTGTATGCTGATACTATCGCAGATCTTAGTGGAAATGTAAGTGACCTAGCAAACTATGGCGAATACAGTGGAGGACCAACTACTGATGAAACAAAATTTTACGCAGATACTATATTTGATTTGATGACTAGATTTAAAGATCCAAAAGGTAAGGGCAAGATTTTGATAATCGGTGGTGCGATTGCAAACTTTACAGATGTTGCAAAGACATTTACTGGTATCATCCAGTCTTTAGAAGAGTATGCGCAAAAGCTTAAAAATGTAGGTACTAAGATTTATGTTCGTCGAGGAGGACCTAACTATAAAAAGGGTTTGAAAGATATAAAAGAGGCAGCGGATAGGTTAGGTCTTTATATGGAAGTTTATGGACCAGAGACTCATGTAACTGATATAGTAAGAATGTCTTTAGAGAATGGAGAGTAATTATGAGTAGACTATTTACAAGAGATACACAAGCGATATTTTGGAACAACAATAAAAGTGCCATACAGAGGATGCTTGATTATGACTATACGATAAGCAGAGAAAAGCCATCGATTGCAGCTATCGTAGCACCTACTAGTGGTGCAAAGTTTGAAAAATTCTTCTATGGTAATGATGAGATTATGATACCTCTATACAAGAGCACACCTGAAGCAACAACAGAGCACCCAAATGCAGATGTACTTTTAAATTTCGGTTCATTTAGAACGGCATATGATGTTGTTATGGAGGCCATAAAGCTAGATGGTCAGTTTAAGACTATAATGGTGACAGCCGAGGGGATTCCAGAGAGACGAGCAAGAATCATGAATCAGGCGGCAAGAGACAAGGGAGTTACTGTAATAGGACCAGCTACAGTGGGTGCTATCGCTCCTGGCGCATTTAAAATTGCAAATATAGGTGGAACTATAGAAAATATCATCAACTCTAAGCTAAATAGGTGTGGAAGTTGTGGATTGGTTACTAGAAGTGGTGGATTGTTTAACGAAATGTCAAACATCATCTCTATAAATGCAGATGGTATAGCTGAGGGTGTTGCTATCGGCGGAGATAGATTTGTAGGCTCTGTTTTTATAGACAACCTACTAAGAATGGAGAGCAATCCAGATGTAAAATATATGATTTTACTAGGTGAAGTTGGCGGAGTTGAAGAGTATAAAGTTATCGATGCGGTAAAGAGTGGGAAAATCACGAAACCTATCATCTCATGGTGCATAGGAACAATTGCCAAGCATTTTGAAAGTGGTGTTCAATTTGGACATGCAGGTGCTAGTGCAAATGCAGATGCAGAGACAGCGGAAGCTAAAAACAAGGCTATGCGTGAGGCTGGATTTTATGTACCAGACTCTTTTAACGACATACCAGCGACTATCCATAGAGTGTATAAAGATTTGCTTAGTAAAGGTGTGATTCAAAAGATAGAAGAGCCAAAAGTAAGAAAGATTTCTAAAACAAGAAAAGCTAAGAATTTCATCTGTACTATTAGTGATGATAGAGGAGAAGAGGCTACATACTGTGGCATACCAATATCAAAAGTGGCAACTCCGGATACAGGATATTCACTTGGAGATGTCATGAGCCTTCTTTGGTTTAAGAGAAGATATCCAAAATGGGCAGTTGACTTTATAGAGACAGTGCTGAAGACCGTAGCTGACCATGGTCCAGCAGTTAGTGGTGCCCACAATGCAAAAGTAACTGCAAGAGCCGGGAAAGATGTTGTTAGCTCTTTGATATCGGGACTCTTAACCATAGGACCAAGATTTGGTGGAGCGATTGATGGAGCTGCAAAATACTTTAAATACGGATATGATAACAATCTCTCGCCAAAAGAGTTTTTATCATATATGAAAAATCAGGGTATTCCCATTCCTGGAATTGGTCATAGGATAAAATCAGTCAGAAATCCAGATTTGAGAATTTCAGGGCTTAAAAAATATGTAAATGAGTATTTTCCATCAAGTCCGGTTTTGGATTATGCTCTAGAGGTTGAGAAGTTAACTACTAGCAAAAAAGATAATCTTATCTTAAATGTTGATGGAACTATCGGTGTTTTGATGGTTGACATGTGGAAAGAGCTAGGATATGATGATGATGAGATAGAGACTTTTATAGAAGCAGGAGCGCTAAATGCATTCTTTATCTTAGGAAGATGTATAGGTTTTATTGGGCATATTTTAGATGAAAAAAGACTCAATATGCCTATGTATAGGCACCCTTGGGATGATATACTTTATGATGTGGAAGAGATGGAAGCATAGTATTATCAATTTGTTGCTTCCAAATGGTATAATGGGCTTCTTGTGAAGTGCAAGAAGTCTATTATTGCTACATCAAGGAGGTAAGAGTAGTGGATAAAAAAACAAAAATATTGGCAACTGTAGGTCCAGCAAGTGATAGTGTTGAGGTATTAGAGGGCTTAATAAATGCCGGCGTAGATGTATTTAGACTCAATTTTTCTCACGGAACTCACAAATACCACGAAAATATCTTAAGAAATATAAGAGCTGCAGAAAAAAATACAAATAAAAAAGTGGGAGTCCTGCAAGATATCTGTGGACCAAAGATAAGAGTTGGAACCTTAGAAGATGACTTCAATCTAAAAGCAAAAGACAGGATACTCTTTTCAAGGCAGGAGATCGTAGGAAAGCAGATAGATAAAGAGACATATAAATTAAGTATAAACCAGCCTACTATTTTGGATATGTTGAAAGTTGATGAGTACATCTATCTATATGATGGAAATATAAAAGCAAAAATTGTAGAGATTGGCGAAAATATCATAACAAAAGTTGAAAACAGCGGAAAACTATCTTCAAATAAAGGTGTAAATTTTCCAAATACTGTCATAAATATAGATGTTATAACCCCAAAAGATGAAAAAGATTTGGAGTGGGGAGCTAAAAATGGTATCGATTTTGTCGCTATATCTTTTGTGCAGAGTGCAAAAGATATCCTGCATACAAGAGAGTTGCTTAAGGGCTTTGGCTCAAGCTCTCATATCATAGCAAAGATAGAAAAATTTGATGCAGTTGAGAATATAGACGAGATACTCCAAGCTAGCGATGGCGTTATGGTTGCTCGTGGAGATTTGGGTATAGAAGTCCCTTACTACAAAGTACCAAGCATACAAAAGAGGATAATCAGAAAAGCAAATGCTGCTTCAAAACCTGTGATTACAGCTACCCAAATGCTTTTGTCTATGGCAGAAAATGAGATGGCAACAAGAGCAGAGATAAGTGATGTTGCAAATGCAGTTTTAGACGGTACTGACGCTGTTATGCTCAGCGAAGAGAGTGCCGTTGGAAAAAATCCTGTAAATGTAGTGCAAGTCATGTCAAACACGATAAAAGAGACAGAGGGTGTCTATCCATACAATAAATTTGGCAGATATGAGTTTTTAGATGAGACCGATATCATCTCCTCTTCTACTGCAAAACTTGCTGAACAGTTGGGAGTAGATGGGATTATATCAATTACGAGCTCAGGAAAATCTGCAAAAAAACTAGCAAGGTATAGAATCAAAAATGAGATTTTAGTAGTTACCCATGATGAAAAAACAGCTAGAACACTAAGCCTTGTTTGGGGGCTTAAACCCTTAATGTGTGTAGAAGTTCAAAACCTAAACATCATGCTTGCAAATATGCTAAAAGAGGCTATCTCTAAAAAAAGTATAGATGAAAATGGTACATACATTGTCACAGCTGGCTATCCAACAGGCAAAGAGGGGAGTACGAACTTCATAAGAATACTCAAAAAAGAGCAGATGCAGTACTATACAGATTTTGCATTGTAAGGAAAATAGATGAATTTGATACTTTTTATCGTAGTAGTTATTCTGTTTTATATGTTAACTAAAAACTATAAGAGTGATGGCTACAATATAAATATAGAGACTAGGCAGAAATTTGATGGCAATTTAGAGAACCACGAGGCTGGGCTTTTGATTTCATTGATGGCAAAAGTGGCAAAAGCAGATGGGCGCGTAAGTGAACTAGAGGCTGAACTACTAAGCAACACTTTGAGTGAACTTGCATCTGTTTTTCAAGAGAGCACGCAGATAAGAGAGCAGTTAAAAGCTATATATAAAAGAGAGTTAAATAGTTTTGACAATACGATTATTGTAGCCAAAAAATACCTAAAACTGACGAGCAGGGACTACCAAAAGAGATTGGCAACTATGGAGTACCTCCTGAATTTAGCTTTTATAGACAATGAGTTTACAAACGAAGAGAGAATGATATGTGAAGATATAGCAAATGCTCTAGAGATAAGAGAATTGGATTTTGAAAACTTAGTTGAAAAATTTCAAAACTTTTATGCAAATAGATACAACCAACAGGTAAATACACTCGAAAATGCCTATAAAGTAATAGGTGCAGATAAAAATGATGACATGTCAACAATCAAATCAAAATACAAAAAATTGGTCAGAAAGAATCATCCAGATTTATTGATGGGCAAAGGTGCCAAGCAATC
>JALUXQ010000103.1 GCA_027013265.1 Campylobacteraceae bacterium
CCAAACTCAGAAGCTCAAAATCACCTTTTATTTTGATTTTTGGAAGATTGTATATAAAATCTATATCTTTTGAGTAGGTATAAAAAGATATAGACTGTTCCATCTCCTGAATCAAGTCTTCTAGACTAAATAAATTTTTATTTACTTGCAAGCCTTTTGTGAATAGTAGAGTCGCTTTTATAATTCTCTCTACTCTCCAGATAGATTTTCTGATTTCAAGTACGATTGGTTTCGCACTTACATCTACTTTTTTAAATAGAGTTGAAGCCAAAAGAGAGACTGAGCCTATCGGATTTCTTATCTCATGAGATAGATGGGCTGCTACTTGCCCCATAGATATGAGTCTCTCTTGTCTCTTCTCTTCTGTTATGTCAGTAGCACTGATGATAGTTTTTTCTGCAAGATTAACTATTTTTACTATAAAGTAGAGATTGTTGTATTTTATCTCTTTGGTTTCTCTGTTTTTTTGTATGACTTTAAGAAGTCCATCGAGTTTTTTTGCTTCAGAGTTCTGCAAGAAGAGTTCACCATTTTCATCTATCACCCAGAGTGCATTTGGTTGAACTTCTATGATTTGCTCTAAAAAATTTTGTAAAGATGAGTAGGAGGCATTTAATTTTTTATACTCATTTTCTATGACATAAGTTTGATTTATCAAATCATCGAGACCTTTTTTAAAGGTCTCTTTTTCATCCGTATTTAGAGAATTTAGTAGGTTTTCATCTATCATTCTAGCTAATCTTTTTAGCCTATTATACTAAATATTCTATACAAAGTCCACTTTGGCAATATTATGCTTTATACCTAGTTTTTCAGGGCTGATTCCAAGAGCAAGACCTACCATCTGAGGCATATGCAAAATTGGAATAGATACATCTTGCCCCATCTCTTCACTGATACTTTTTTGTTGAACATCGAGTCTTAGGTGGCAAAGAGGACAAGGTGTAACCATAGTGTCTGCACTATTTTCTATGGCATCAAGCATCGCACTACCTGAAATCCTATTGGCAGTTTTTGGAGCTTGGAGTTCTACATGAAAACCACAACACTTGTTTTTGTGTCCGTACTCTACACTATGTCCACCAAGTGCTACAATGAGTCTGTCTAGTGAAGTTGGTCTGTATGGGTCTTCATTTCCGTTTGATGAGCCATGAACTTCACCTGGTCTTATATTGTGGCATCCGTAAAATGGCGCTATATGAAGATCTTTTAATGGATTTTTTACTTTTGAGGCTATAGTATCTATGCCAAAATCATCGATAAGAGCATATAAGAAGTGTTTGATTTGCGAAGTTCCCTTGTACTCTAGCCCCACCTCTTTTAGTTTAGCATTTACCCTCTCTTTTAATTTTTCATCGTTATCAAGTCTATGTTTTGCAGTCGCCAGATTTAACTGACATGTATTGCAAACTGTGACTATGGTGAGCCCTCGTTTTTCAGCATAACATATATTTCTAGCATTTAAAACTAAAGAGAGAAAATCATCATAATCTTGCATATGAGAAGCTCCACAACATGTGGCTTCAACAAGTTCTACTAGCTCTATCTCGAAAGCTTTAGCGATTTCCAATGTTGATTGCATAAGCTCTGGTGTACTCTGTTTTGGTGTGCAACCTACAAAAAATGCATATTTTAAATTTTCCATATCGCTTCCTTATTTAAATTTTACTGTTGATGAGCTTTTTATTAGTTTGTCAACTTCATCAAGTTTTTCTGATTTTGGCATTTGCCAAGGCATTATAAGCTTTCCATTTTTAAACATATGCAGGGCTTCTGGTACATGTTTTAGGACCCCAATATTTCCCTCTGAGTATCTGACAAGCTCACCCTCATCCAAGAAACCATGCTTTTTGATAGAGTTTTTGAAGCCAACTGCATGTCTAGTTGCAACATTGTCTGTTGCCATATTTTCTTCAAATATCTGGTTGTGTAACTTTGTTATCTTATTTATTGGTGAGAGCTCTTTCGGACAAGCTTCTGCACACTCAAAGCACTTTACACAATCCCACACACCACTACCTTCTTGATTTACAATGTCAAGTCTATCATTTTTGGCGTTATCTCTTATATCCGTATTGAATCTAAAAGCCTTTAGGAGAGCGGCTGGTCCTATAAAATCCTCATTTACCTCAACAGCAGGGCATGCATAAAAGCAGTTTCCACACTGGATACAGTAGTCTGCTTCATCAAGCCTGTCTGCCTCCTCTTCACTTATGATGTACTCTTTTTTTGGATGAGATTCTATTTTACCAACCAAATAGGGCTTGACACTGCCGTATTTGCTCCAAAATCTCTCTTTATCAACTACCATATCTTTGATAGCATGTTTGATATCTTGTGGCTCAAATACCAACTCATATCCAAATATATCAATCAAGTCAAAAACTCTCTCTTTGCAAGAGAGAACTGGTTTATTA
>JALUXQ010000104.1 GCA_027013265.1 Campylobacteraceae bacterium
AAGCCCTGAAATAGGAAGTATTTTCCACTTTACTGCAAAAATCATCACAAGGATCAGCGCTAGATAAAATGACGGCATCGCATAACTTACTAAAGAGAAGTTTTTTATCATGTTATCATATCTGCTATTTTGCTTAAAGGCTGATTTTATACCAAAATATACTGATATCACAAAAACCAAAATCATACTTGTTATATTTATAATAAGTGTAATAGGCAAGCGAGACAAAATCTCATCTTTTACCATCTTACCGCTTGCAAAAGATATACCAAAGTCAAGGTGGACTAAGGCATTCAACCAAGATATAAATTGCATCAAGAGTGATTTGTCTAATCCATAAACTTTTTTTAGCTGTGCAAGTGATTCGGGAGTGATATTTGGATTTAGTTCTCCACTTGCAAAGAAGGAGTTTGGAGCCAAGTGAATGGCTCCAAACGAAATGACTGAAATAATAAAAAGCATAAGCACCACATAAAATATCTTTCGTAGCACTATTTTTATCATCTTATTTTTGCTTATCCCAATTTAAAACAGTATGCCCATCCTCGTCTATCTCATCCATCCCCATGCCCATGATATTGTATCCTGCATCTACATAGTGGACTTCACCCGTAACACCAGATGATAAATCACTAAGCAGATACATACCACTGTTTCCAACTTCACCTATTGTTACATTTTTCTTTAATGGAGAGTTTAATTCATTCCATTTTAGAATCATCCTAAAATCACCAATACCACTAGCAGCCAAGGTTTTGATTGGTCCAGCACTGATAGCATTTACTCGAACACTTTTCTCTCTAGCACAATCAACCGCTAAGTATCTGACACTTGATTCTAGTGCTGCTTTGGCTACTCCCATCACATTGTAGTGAGGTATATATTTTGGTCCTCCAAGGTATGTTAGAGTCAAAACTGAACCACCAATGCTCATGACAGGCATAACTGCTCTAGTTAATGCCACCAAAGAGTAAACAGAAGTCCCCATAGCGATATCAAAAGCCTCTCTTGAAGTTTGTAAAAAAGGCTCAGACAGTGCTTCACGAGGTGCAAATGCAACAGAATGAACAACAAAATCAATCTTACCAAAATCCTCTTTCAAAGACTCTGTCAAAGAGGTCAAATGTTCATCATTGTTAACATCTAGCTCATAGACCTTATCACTTCCTAATTCAGATGCAATCGGGTCAACTCTTTTTTTTAGTTGCTCATTTAAAAATGTAAATGCTAACTCTGCCCCTTGATCTTTACAAGCTTTTGCTATACCATACGCTATCGATTTGTTGTTGGCTATCCCAACTATTAAACCTTTTTTGCCTTTCATTACCATACTTTTTCCTTTTATAATTGATCTGATATCTCTATCATCTTTGCAAAATTTTTCATATCCCAACTAGCAGTTCCAACTAGTACTCCGTCACAATTTTCAATACCAAGTATGTCTTTTATAGTCTCTACTTTTACACTGCCACCATAAAGCAAAGGAGCTTTTATCTTCTGCCTTAGAAGCCCTAACACCTCTTTTATATCCTCCAAACTTGCACTAAGTCCTGTCCCAATAGCCCAAACAGGCTCATATGCAACAACCAACTCACTATAATCCACATCTATATCATCAAATTGTCTCCAAATATATGACATAACAGCCTCTATACCCTCTTCTCTCACCTCTTTTGGCTCACCCACGCAATAGACTATCTCGCACTCTTTTGCTTTGGCAAAATCATACTTTTTTGATATATCTTTTTGTGTTTCACCTAAAATATGTCTTCTCTCAGAGTGTCCAACCAAAACAGTATCTATGCCAAACTCTTCTAATTGGTCAAACCCTATCTCACCTGTAAAAGAGCCGTTTTGAACTGGGTAAAAATTTTGTGCGCCAACTCTTATGTTTGGTGTCAAATCAAAATCATCAAGCGCAGTTGACGGTGGGAAAATTCTAACTTCACTAAAAAAATGCTGAAGTGAAATAAAATCCACAAACTCTTTTGTACTTTTTCTGTTGTGATTTGTCTTAAAATTAGATGCTATTATCAATCTTCATCCTTATTATATAGCGGTTTGATACCAGGGAGTTCCTTGCCCTCTATAAGCTCCAAACTAGCTCCACCACCAGTAGATATAAAAGCCATATCATCCGCACATCCACTTCTTGCCACCACATCAGCGGTATCTCCACCACCAACAACAGTAGTAGCATGAGCTTCGGCTATGGTATGCGATATCTGTGTGCTTCCTCTTGAGAATTTTTGAATTTCAAATACTCCCATAGGTCCATTCCACAGTATAGTTTGGGCATCATTTAGAGCTTCTCTAAAAAGTCTGGTAGTTGCTGGTCCTATATCTAAACCCATCCATCCTTTTGGTATCTCTTGAGAAGTGACAAACTTCATAGTTGAGTCTTGAGAACAT
>JALUXQ010000105.1 GCA_027013265.1 Campylobacteraceae bacterium
ATGATGAAAATGTGAAAAATACCTTAAAAGAAAATAGAGAAAACCATGATATTTTATGGTTAGGAAGTTATGTAAATGGGGAGTAAGATGAAGTTTAACAGAGTATTAGATAATTTAAAGACATATGAAGCAGGAAAACCCATAGAGTTGGTTGTGCGGGAGTATGGAGTTGATGAAAAAGATATTATAAAGCTAGCTAGCAATGAAAATCCACGAGGATGTAGCAAAAAAGTTCAAGATGCCGTTTGCAAAGATGTCTCTAAGATGAATCTATATCCTGATGATAGTATGTATGAGTTAAAGGAGAAGTTGGCAAACAGATTTGATGTGCAGAGCAAAAATGTTATAGTTGGAGCAGGAAGTGATCAAATCATCTCTTTTGGGGTACATGCAAAAGCAAATAGTACAAATAAAGTTTTGATGGCAAAAACGACATTTGCTATGTATGAGATATATGCTAGGCAAACAGGTACCACTATACTAAAAACTCCAACGCATCAGCACAATCTCGAGGAATTTTTGGAGATTTACAGACAAAATAGTGATATCGGTGTCATATTTTTGTGCTTGCCGAACAATCCTCTTGGTGAGTGCTTAGATAGGGATGATGTATATAAATTTTTAGATCAAATTGATAGTGAAACTTTAGTGATAATTGATGGTGCTTATCAGGAGTATGCAAAATTTAAAAGTACTAAAAAAGAGATAAAACCAAAAGATTTGATCGTAAAATATCCAAATACTCTATATTTGGGAACTTTTTCAAAGGCTTATGGACTCGGTGGCATGAGATGTGGATATGGGATAGCAGATAGTGACATGATAAAGTCCCTGATGAAATTAAGAGCCCCTTTTAATATCACAACTCTATCTCTAAAGGCTGGTATAGTCGCACTTGATGATGAAAAATTTGTGCAAGATTGTATAAAAGAGAACTTTGAACAGATGAAGATTTATGAAAAATTTGCAAAGGATTTGGGCTTTGATTTTATAGATAGTTTTACCAATTTTATAACATTAGAGTTCAATGATGATAAAAATTCATCAGAAATTTCTGAAAAACTCTTGAAAAAAGGTATAATTGTAAGAAATCTTGGAGCGTATGGTATGAATGCTATCCGTGTAACCATAGGAACACCTGAACAAAATGTCAGATTTATGGAAGAATTTAGAAAAATATATTTGAATAAGATGGAAGGTTAAATGGATTTAAAAGTCTTTTTAAATCAGATTACAGCATTAGTGCAAGGTTTGTCTTTGAGGCAAAAAATAGTAGCATCTATATCTGTGCTTGTAGTTGTAGGATTTTTATCGTTTCTGGTTTTTTTTAAAGGCTCTAATTCGGCACTAAATGGTGGATATAGTGTGCTATTTGATAACACAACATCGAGTGATTCTGCTCTTATTATCCAACAACTTGAAAAAGATAACATAAAATATAAAGTATTGAACGAGGGAACAATCGCAGTTCCGAGTGATATTGTCTATAAAGAGAGAATCGCTATCTCCGCACTTGGGATTCCAAAAAACTCAAAAGTTGGCTTTGAAATATTTGATAAATCACAATTTGGTTCAACTGATTTTGAACAAAAGATAAAATACCTAAGAGCATTAGAGGGTGAATTATCAAGAACTATAGAGGACTTAAATCCTATATCAAATGCCAGTGTGCATATAGCCATACCCAAAGAGAGTGTTTTTGCTGACCAAAAACTCCCAGCATCTGCGTCTATTTTGGTTGATATAAAAAGAGGTTTAAGCCTAACAAATAAACAGATAACTGGCATCAAAAACCTAGTCTCCTCTTCTGTGACAAATCTAAAGCCAGATGATGTAAAAATAGTAGATCAAAATGGTGTGCCTCTTGGTGATAAAGAGTCATACTCAAGTGATTTGATTAAGAGTCAGATAAAATACAAAAAAGATTATGAGTCTGATCTTGAAAATAAAATCATAAATGTACTTACTCCAGTTGTGGGTGGAAGCGATAAAGTCGTAGCAAAAGTGACTATTGACTTTGATTTTAAACAAGAAGATTCTGTTAGTGAAGTCTATGATCCAAACTCAGTTCCAAGAAGCGAACAGAGTGTAGAGGAGAAAAAAACAGGAGCGTCTGTAAAAGATGTAGGCGGTGTCCCAGGAGCTGTAAGCAATATAGGTCCCGTACAAGGCTTGAAAAGTCAACAAAATGGAGAAAAATATGAAAAAAGCTCCACGACTACAAACTATGAAATTTCTAAAAAAACTATTAACACAAAAGGGCAATTTGCAGCTATAAAAAAACTAAGTGCAGCAGTTGTTGTTGATGGGAATTATGAGTTTGCCAAGGATAAGCAAGGGAAAAGTACAAACAAGCTCACATATGTATCTTTGACAAAAGCACAACTAAGTTCAATTGATAGTATAGTAAAACAAGCAGTTGGATATGATAAAAAACGAGGTGATGAGATAACTGTTAGTAACTTAGAGTTTAAGCCTCTTTCAAAAGATGGTACTAAGCCAGTCACTCAAAGTCTTATAGATAAAGCAGGATACTATTTGGAGCCAATTTTTCCTTTGATGAAGTATCTTTTTGTAGCCATTTTACTCTTACTCTTTTATAAGAAAATTATCGTACCTTTCTCCCAAAGGATGCTAGAACAGCAAGTTGAGGATTTAGAAGATATAGAAAACAGGGATATACTTGATGAAGAGGAGAATGCAGAGGATACACTGGAAAAATTTAGAAAAGCAAGAAAGAAAGTTGAAGAACAGTTGGGAATTGGAGAAGATTTTAATGAAGATGCACTGAAATATGATGTGTTATTAGAGAAGTTAAAAACACTTTCTGAGCAAAAAAGTGAAGAAGTTGCAGGATTATTAGAGGGATTGATGCACAGTTCCTCTGATATGGATAAGGAGTAGTATTGAATCTAAGTGAAGATCAAAAAAATGAGTACAATGAGCTATCAATGCCAGAGAAGATAGGGATTTTATTTATTCAACTAGGTGAAGATATCTCTACAAATCTTTTTTCTCATATGAAAATTGAGACTGTAACTGAAATTTCAAAATATATCGCAACAGTAAAAAACATAGATAAACAGGTGGCAAATGCAGTTTTAGAAGAGTTTTATGCACTTTTGCAATCAAATCAATATATCAAAAGTGGTGGCTTAGAATATGCCAAAGAGATATTATATAGAACTTTTGGTCCAGACGCAGCTCAAAAGATATTAGAAAAGCTGTCAAAAAATATGGAAAATACACAAAACTTTGGGTATCTCTCTCAGATAAAACCACAACAGTTGGCTGATTTTATCATAAATGAGCATCCGCAAACAGTTGCACTCATCTTAGCCCATATGGAGCCGACAAGTGCAGCCGAAACTCTCTCTTTTTTTACGGATGAGCTAAGAAGCGAGGTTACTATAAGGATGGCAAATTTAGGTGAAATTTCACCTTCTGTTGTCAAAAGAGTTTCAGCAGTACTTGAGAATAAACTAGAGTCACTTACTTCATATAAAGTAGAAGTTGGAGGTCCAAGAGCTGTTGCTGAAATTCTAAATAGATTAGGTCAAAAAGCTTCAAAAACTACTATATCATTTATAGAACAAGCCGATGAACAGTTAGCTTCTACTATAAAAGATATGATGTTCACATTTGAAGATATACTAAAATTAAATACAACAGGCATCAGAGAGATATTAAAAGTTGCAGACAAGAAAGATTTGATGGTTGCATTGAAGGGCTCAGGAGAGGATTTAAAAAATAAATTTTTAGAGAACATGTCACAAAGGGCTCAAGAGGCATTTCTAGAAGAGATGAGTTTTTTAGGAGCTGTTAGAGTTAAAGATGTGGAGGAGGCACAAAGAAGGATTGTTGAAGAGGTTCAAAAACTAGCAGAACAAGGTATACTCCAAATAGGTGAAGCTGAAGAGATGATAGAGTAGGATGCTTAATGGATAATGTGATAGAAAAACAAGATATAGAGAAACACACAATTCAAAAGTATAGATTTAAGGTGTTGGGTTCATCTGTGCAGAACGAAGATGAATCTTGTGAAGATAGAGCAGAAATTGATAAGAAAGAGATTTTGGAGCTACCAGAATCAAAAGAGGAATTTGTGCAACAAGATGAAAATAAATTTGTTGAAGAGTTACTGAAAAAAAGTGATGAACTATCCTCAAATATAATAAAAATGCAGATGCAAATTGAGAAACAAGAGAGTGATTTTCATAATCGGCTAGAGACAGAGATAGCCAGAGAAAAAGAGACATCCCTGAAAGAGGGCTATGAAAAAGCAAAACAAGAGCTTGAGCAAAAGTATGATTTGGCAATGCAGAGTTATAAAAATTCAGCACAAAAGTTAAATGATAAGTTAAATACGATAGATGATTTTTTGAGTAAAATAGAAAAAGATATAGCAAATACAGCAGTTGAGGTCGCAAAAGAGGTTGTAAAAAAAGAGATAAGCAGTGACAGCTCAGATGTAGCAATTGCTTTGGCCAAAGAGCTTCTAAATGAGCTCAGAGATGCAAATAAAATCACTATAAAAGTACATCCTGATGATTTTAAGATGATGAGTGAAGTGTTTGGAGACAATAAGAAGGTGAAAGTGGAAGTTGACACAGCTATCTCAAAAGGTGGAGTTGTGTTGTTGAGTGAAAATGGAAACTTAGATGGAAATATATCTGAAAGATTTGAAAAAGTAAAAAATCTATTACACGATAATTAAGATAAAATTGGAATGAAAATTAATTTAAAAAACCAAAATATACAAGAATTGAAAGATGAATGTGTAGCAATTAGAAGCAAAATTATTCAAACAGTCAGTAAAAATGGCGGGCATTTGAGTAGTAATGTAGGAGCGGTTGAGCTCATCGTTGCTATGCATTATGTGTTTGATTGTGAAAAAGATCCATTTATATTTGATGTTAGTCATCAATCCTACGCGCACAAACTATTGACAGGAAGAGAAGAGAAGTTTGACACACTTAGGCAAATTGATGGCATTAGTGGTTATACAAAGCCATGTGAATCAAAATATGACTACTTTGTAGCAGGACACAGTTCCACCTCAATTTCACTAGCTGTTGGTGCAGCAAAGGCGATATCGCTAAAAGGTGAAAGTGATACAAGAGTACCTGTTGCCTTGATTGGTGATGGCTCCATGAGTGCTGGGATGGTGTATGAAGCACTAAATGAGCTTGGTTTTAGAAAGTATCCCGTAGTAATTATCTTAAATGACAATAAGATGAGTATATCAAAGCCAATAGGAGCGATAAGTAGCTTTCTTTCACATGCCATGGCTGGAAATTTTTACCAAAAACTTAAAAAAACAACAGAACAGATACTCGAATATCTACCGCAAAGTGCTACATATATGGCAAAAAAGTTTGAAGAGAGCTTTAAATTAATCACTCCCGGAATTTTATTTGAAGAGTTAGGAATCGACTATATAGGACCAGTAGATGGGCACAATATAGAGAGTCTGATAAAGGCTTTTGAGGCAGCAAAAGGGTTAAAGAAACCTGTTATTATACATACGCAAACTATAAAAGGCAAAGGGTATGAGAAGGCAGAGGGTTACTTTGAAAATTGGCATGGAGTAGGTCCGTTTGATATACAAAGTGGAAAATCGCTAAAAAAGAGTGCTGGCAAAAGTGCAACTGTTATGTATAGCGAAGCATTGTTAGAGTTGGCAAAAGAGCATGAAAATGTAGTTGGAGTGACAGCTGCTATGCCTAGCGGAACAGGCATGGATAAGCTTATAAGTGCATATCCTAAGCGTTTTTGGGATGTGGCTATCGCGGAACAGCATGCAGTCACTTCTATGTGCGCTATGGCAAAAGAGGGTTTTAAACCTTTCGTTACTATTTACTCTACTTTTCTGCAAAGAGCGTATGATCAAGTGATACATGATGCTTGTATTATGAACTTAAATGTTGTATTTGCGATGGATAGAGCAGGTATAGTCGGGGAGGATGGAGAGACCCATCAAGGAGCCTTTGACATATCCTTTTTGAGCGCTATTCCAAATATGACCCTACTTGCTCCAAGAGATGAAAAGAGTATACATTTGGCAGTAAAATATGCCTATACTCACCAAGGACCACTCGCGATTCGATATCCAAGAGGAGTTTTTTTGGATTGTGAAGTAGAGCGTGAAACACCTTTTGAATTGGGAAAATTAGAAGTTATAAAAGAGCAAAAAGATGCAAAAGTTTTACTGTTGGGGTATGGCAATGGTGTTGGAAGAGCAGTTCAGGTTGCGAAATTACTTGAAAAGCAGAAGATTAAATCCTCTGTTGTAGATTTAAGATTTGTAAAACCATTAGATGAAGATAGCTTAAAAAAACTTTCAAAAAACCATAGCTTCTGGTTTGTTTTTAGTGATAGTGCAAAATCAGGAGGAGTTGGTTCACTTTTAGGTATGGTTAAAGAGAAGAACTCGCTAGATGTGAAGATAAAAAGCTTTGAGTATGATGATAAATTTATCATCCACGGAAATACCAAATTAGTAGAAGAGAGATTGGGAATCTCACACAAACAGATAGCTAAAAAAATTATAGAGGAGATCTAAAGAGCTCCTCTGTTTATGTTTGTTATAACTCTTCAGAGTGTTTTGCTAGATATTCAGCAACACCATTAGTTGAAGCTTTCATACCTTCATCACCTTTATTCCAGCCAGCAGGACAAACCTCTCCGTACTCGTTTGTAAAAAGCATAGCATCTACCATTCTTAGCATTTCATCAATATTTCTACCAAGTGGCAGGTCATTTATGACCGCATGTCTAACGGTACCATCAGCGTCAATTAAAAATGAGCCACGAAGTGCAACGCTACCACCAAGTAAAACATCAAAATCTTTTGAAATTTGTTTATTTAAATCTGCTACTAGGGGAAATTTGATTCTGCCGATTCCGCCTTTATCTACTTGGGTTTCTCTCCAAGCGAAGTGCGAAAATTGACTGTCAACTGAAACACCTATCACATTGATGCCTCTACTCTTAAACTCTTCAATTCTATGCGAAAAAGCGATAATCTCGCTAGGACATACAAATGTAAAATCTAGTGGATAGAAAAATAGAACGGTTCCCTTGTCCCCAAAATTTTTATAAAGATTAAAATCTTCGACTATTTGTCCATCTTCCAATACTGCGGTTGCAGTAAAATCTGGTGCTTTGTTTGTTACTAACATATCGTCTCCTTATTAATAATATTTCTTAAAAACAAAATTATAGCATTTTAAAATTATATTAAAATTAAGTCAATCTTTCTAAGTGATATTTATTTTTTAAATTAGTATGATTGTTTAAACTTTTATTTCTATTTTAATTTTCTTGTGATATAGTTTCGTATGCAGGGTTATTTTTATGTGCCCTATATTAAAATTAAGGAGAAGAGATGGCCGTTGAAATTACAGATATTTGTATAGCTTGTGGAGCTTGCATAGATGAGTGCCCAGTAGAAGCAATTGTTGATGATGATGATAATCCAACAGGGGAAGATATTTATTATGTTTATGCTGATAAATGTGTAGAGTGTGTTGGTCATCATGATGAACCAGCATGTGCAGCTGCGTGTCCAACTGAGGGATGTATAGTATGGAGTGATGTTGTTGATGGACAGCCAAGTCGCGATGAGATAGGTGCCGATTTGAGAAAGGGCGATACTCCTTGCGTTGAATAATAGACTTAACCATTTTGGAGTTTTAACTCCAAAATGGTTATTCATCTACCTGAATTTTATACTTTAATCCTAATTAAAACTTTTTTTTGATATAATCCGCCCTCGACCTCTGCAAAAGAGATTAATTAATTTAGGAGAAAATATTGGAACAAACACTATCTATAATAAAACCTGATGCTGTAGCAAAAAATGTTATAGGAAAAATCATCGACAGGTTTGAATCAAACGGCTTACGAATCGCTAGCATGAAAAAAATCCAAATGAGTGGAGCTGATGCAGGCAAATTTTATGAAGTACATGCACAAAGACCATTTTTTGGGGAACTTGTAGAGTTTATGACGAGCGGTCCTGTTGTGGTTATGGTACTTGAGGGCGAAGATGCAGTTGCTAAAAATAGAAAACTAATGGGTGCAACAAACCCAAAAGAGGCAGAAGCTGGCACCATAAGAGCAGATTTTGCACAAAGCATTGATGCGAATGCAGTTCATGGAAGTGATAGTTTGGAAAATGCAAAAACAGAGATAGATTTCTTTTTTGCCAGAAGAGAAGTGCACTAAAAAATTTATGAAAATCGAGTTCAAAAAGATTCCAATTACTGGAATCGACTTTGATACGAAGATAGGTGACTTGAGATTTTATGGAGTTGCTGAAAAAATTTCAGAAAAATTAGTAAAATGCAAAGGCGTAATCGAAGGAAACTTTAGCCACTCTTGTGACAGATGTGGGGAAGATTTTTTGCAAAACTTAAAAGAAGAGATTGAGATATTTGTCTGTCAAGGCATCTATAAAGAAGATAATGAACTTCTAAATTTGATAGAATCTTTTGATGATTTTGTAAATTTCGATACAATACTAAAAAGTGAATTAGAATCATACAGGTGTGATTACCTGTATTGTAAAAATTGTAAATAATAGGAGAATAAAATGGCAGTACCAAAGAGAAGGGTTAGTAAAACAAGAGCAGCAAAAAGAAGAACACACTATAAAGTTACATTGGCAATGCCTGTAAAAGATAGTGATGGAACTTGGAAAATGCCTCATAGAATCAATACTACAACAGGCGAATATAAAAACTAGATGTTAAGAATCGCAATTGATGTAATGGGTGGGGATTTAGGTCCTTTGCCAGTTATTCAAGGTACTATAAAAGCATTTCGTCAACAGGAGTTCCACCCTATTTTAGTTGGAAGAGTTGATGAGATAAAAAATTTAGTACCACCGCAATTTATAGATAAAGTTACTTTCGTAAATGCGGATGAAGTTCTTAGCATGAGCGATAGTGCAACAGATGCACTAAAGAAAAAAGAGACATCTATATATAAAGCTGTTGAATTAGTGCGAGATGGTAAGGCGGATGCCATAGTCTCTCCAGGACATAGCGGAGCTACCATGAGTTTGGCGACACTTAGAATCGGAAGGATTCAAGGTGTGCTAAGACCTGCAATCGCATCTATAATGCCAACTTCAACAGATAAGCAAAGCTTTGTTTTAGACATAGGTGCAAATGTTGACTGTAAAAGTGAACATTTGGCTCAATTTGCTGTGATGGGTGAAGCATATGTAAGAGATGTTCTTAAGATTCAATATCCAAAAGTTGGGCTTCTTTCAAATGGAGAGGAGAAGAGTAAGGGTAATGAAATCACAAAAGAGACCCATAAAATACTTAGCTCTCGCAAGAGTTTTGTAGGTTATGTAGAGGGAAATAATATCTTTGATGGCTCAACTGACGTGATTGTTTGTGATGGATTTGTGGGAAATATACTTCTCAAAACAAGCGAAGGTGTTGCTGAGTCAATCACTAAAATCATAAAGAAAAATATCAGAAAATCTCCGATAGCTATAGCAGGAGCTCTTCTTATGAGAAGGGTCTTTAAGATACTTAAGAAACAGGTTGATTATGCTGAATATGGCGGAGCGCCTCTGATAGGTATAAAAGGTTGTGCGATAGTAGCACACGGAAAAAGTAATGCAAAAGCTATAAAAAATGCTATATTTCAAGCGATAAGTTTTTCTGCGTCAAATATAAATGAAGATATAGAAGAGAAAATAGCACAACTACAATTAGATATATAAAAGGAAAACCATGTATGCATCTTTAAAGTCTATAGGCTCTTATGTTCCACAAAAAATCATGACGAACAAGGATTTTGAAGAGATTGTTGATACGAGTGACGAGTGGATACAACAGCGTACAGGTATAAAAGAGCGTAGAATTGCTGCAGATGACCAAGCAACTAGTGATATGGGAGCCTTGGCCGCCAAAAAAGCACTAGAGCGCTCAAATATAGATAAAGATGAGATAGATTTAGTAATTTGTGCAACTCTTTCACCAGATCATCTTTGTATGCCATCAACTGCGTGTTTGATAAGTGAAAAAGTTGGAATCAGAAATGCTATGGCTTTTGATGTAAGTGCAGCTTGTAGTGGATTTGTTTATATGCTCTCTATCGCAAAAGCATTTATAGAGTCAGGCACGAAGAAAAATATTTTATTAGTCGGAGCTGAAAAAATCAGTCCACTAATCGACTATACAGATAGAGGAACTTGCATACTTTTTGGAGATGGGGCAGGAGCTGCCGTAATCAGTGCAACTGAGGATAAAAATGAGGCTATCTTGGATGTTCATGCATCAGCTGATGGAAAATATGCAGATTTGCTTATCACTCCAGGCTGTGGCTCAAAGTATCCGTGTAGAGCTGAAAATGTAAATGATAAACTTCAATATATAAAGATGGCAGGAAATGAAGTCTTTAAAGTAGCTGTGAGAACTCTTACAAAAGATGTTGTCGATATCTTAAAAACCAATGAAATAACGCCCCAAGAGGTTGACCTGTTTGTTCCTCATCAGGCAAATCTTAGAATCATAGAAGCTGTAAGAAACAAACTTAACTTCCCAGCAGAGAAAACTGTATTTACAGTAGGAAAATACGGCAATACTTCAGCCGCCTCAATACCTATGGCTATCAATGATGCTTATGAAGAGGGTAGGTTGAAAAAGGGAGATTTGATGCTCTTAGATACCTTCGGTGGTGGATTTACATGGGCAAGTGCACTTGTAAGATTTGGAGGAAATTGAATTTTCAGCAATTTTTAGATATAATGCCTCTCTTTTAAAAAATAACTTAGAGTGCTGGCCACTCTTTCATTTCAGGACTCTCAAAAAAGCCCTTTCGCCTTTAGGAATTTATAGTAATGTTTATATTTGACAATTTGTCTATTTTATTTATATTTTTAATAATGCTTGGTGTCGTGCCAAATCTCTTTTACTCTTTTGGCTACCTCCCTCACATAAAAAGAAAAGCTCACTATCTAGTGCACTATTTTGCTTTTATTGTCTCCATGCTCGGGGTTGTTGTGGCTGGAAATGCTCTTGTATTTCTCTTCTTTTGGGAACTCATGAGTTTGTCCTCATGGCAGCTTATATTGACAGAAATCGAAGATAAATCCACCATAAAAGCGGCAAGATTTTACTTTTTTATGACGCATTTTGGTTTTGTCTTCCTGCTTCTTTTCTTTTTGATTGTGACAAATGGAAACTTGGAGATTAGCTTTATAGAGATGAAAGCAATCGCATCGAATTTTGCATATCCAACACTTCTGTTTTTCTTTATGGTATTAGGACTTTTGAGTAAAGCTGGAGCGGTTCCTATGCATGTGTGGCTACCTTATGCACATCCAGCAGCTCCAAGTCCTGTATCGGCTCTTATGAGCGGAGTCATGCTAAAAGTGGCTATTTATGGGCTCTTTAGATTTATGTTTGATATATTTTCTTTTTGGCATTTGGAGTGGGGAATTTTGATATTGATTATGGGTGCTATATCTTCGTTGGTTGGTGTATTGTATGCACTGAGTGAACACGATATAAAAGCACTTTTAGCAAACCACTCTATAGAAAATATAGGCATAATTCTCATAGGGTTTGGAATGGGTATGATATTTTCATCTCTAAAATTACCAACTCTTAGTGCATTCTCATTTATGGCAGCACTTTTTCACACATTTAATCACATGAGTTTTAAGTCCCTGCTTTTTATGGGAGCTGGCTCTGTTTTGCACCAAACGAGCACAAAAAATATGGAAAAATATGGTGGACTCATAAAAGCTATGCCAGTGACAACTTTCACATTTCTTTTGGCTTCTATAAGCATATCAGCACTTCCTCCGACAAATGGATTTTTGAGCGAATGGATGATATTTCAATCTCTGCTAGGCTCATCAAACATAGGTGATGTTTCACTAAAGCTTGCTATTGTTTTTTCGATTTTTGCTCTAGCTTTGACTGGCGGTTTAGCGATAGCCTGCTTTGTAAAGGTTTTTGGTATCACATTTTTAGGGCTACATAGAAGTAAGAATGCAAAGCATGCCCACGAAGTAAATGGCATGATGAAAACTGGCATGATGCTTGGGAGCCTAGTTGTTGTCTCTTTGATGCTTTTTACACCTTTTTTCATGAACATTTTTGATAAAACTATAAATGAACTCGCAGGTGTCAGCATTTATAGTAAAGTTTTTCCAAATATCTGGAGTCTGCATTCAGTAGCATTTAATGGAGGAGTAGTTTCACCATTGCTGCTATTGGCTGGCTTAATAGCATTTACCACAGTTTTATATATAGTTTACAAATCGCTAAATATAAAACATAGAACTCTTCATACTTGGGCTTGCGGCTACAATACAACATCTTCAACACAGTACTCAGCTACAGGCTTTGCAGGACCGATTAGAAGATTTTTTACTTGGCTCTACAATCCTGATATTTATTTTGAAAAGAAGGTGATAAAAGGGCATAAAACAAAATTTGTAGATGCAAGTTTTAGCGTACATGTGAAGCCTCTTTTTGAAAGGTCAATCTATAAAAGTAGCATAAAACTGACAAATAAAATCAGCTACTATGTCTATCGTTTGGCACATTTTGAACAGGGCAGATATGCAGCCATGATATTTAATGTCCTGCTCTCAGTTTTGTTTAGTTACAGAGTATTTGTTCACGAATTTAGTTGGGCAACATTAGCTTTAGAGTTGGTCGTTATGTGGATTTCGATAAAAGTACTATTGATAGGAGATAAGGGATGATTGTGTATGTCGGAACTATTATTTTGATGATTTTACTATCTCCTTTGATGCTAAGCTTTATAAAGATAGTGAAGATGGTGCTCTTGTATAAAAAACCCATCTCCATATTTCAAGGCTATCGTGATTTTTCAAAACTAGTGAGCAAAGAGATAATTATCTCAAAAGAGACAAGTGTTATCACTCGTATTGCTCCATTTTTAGTTTTATCTCCTCTTTTGTTAGTGCTTTTTTTCTTGCCGCCGATTGTAGGGGGTGAGTACTTTGTGAAGTTTGTAGATGCCTTTACGATTACAGGGCTTATATCTCTTTCGACATTTTTTCTTATGATTTTAGGACTCGATAGTGCTAGCAGTTTTGGTGGACTTGGAAGCAGTCGTGAAGCTTTTATATCTGCCTTGGTGGAGCCGGCCATGATACTTACTCTTTTTAGTGTCTCCATGATGGCAAATAACCTTGGAGTTGGTCAAGCTGGTGTAAACCTCAACAACCATTTTCCATTTGAACATATGGCAAGTTTTGTATTTGCAGGTATCAGTTTCTTTATCTTATTAATCGCTGAAAATGGGAGGATTCCTGTTGACAACCCTGAGACACACCTTGAACTGACGATGGTTCATGAAGCTATGATACTTGATTTGAGTGGTTTTTATCTGATGCTTATAGAGAGTGCAGGGAGTGTCAAATTTATGATATTTGCCTCGATGTTTGCATCTTTGTTTATGCCATTTGGTTTAAATCTACCAACCGCT
>JALUXQ010000106.1 GCA_027013265.1 Campylobacteraceae bacterium
CTATCTTGCAGGGTTGACTGTTTTAGCCGTTTTGATTGTTGGATTGATTATCTATTTTTTAAGAAAACCAAAAAAGAGAAAAAAACCAACAAACAAAGAGATAGCACTAAAAAATCTAAAAAATATAGACTATAAAAATACAAAAGATATAGCCTATATGTTTACCTTAAATGTGCCGTTTTTCATCGATGATAAAAACAGAGAAGAGATAAGCAAATTATTAGAGAAATTAGAGATTTTCAAATACAAAAAAGAGATACCGCAGATGGATGAGAGTATCAAGAATGATATAAAAAAAGTTATAAAGGGGCTCAAATAATGCTAAACCAGATAGTCTTTGAATACCCACTGGCTTTTTTACTACTTATCCCATTTTTCCTCTGTTTAGTGTACTGCAAACCAAAACTAGATGCTCTCTTTTTCCCAACTATGAGTTTTTTAAAAAAAGCGACAAAAAAGAGTCTGTTGCTAGAAAATAGTTTGAAAACACTCATTGTATTGTCCTTAGTTATATCATTAGCAAGCCCTATTATAAGAGATGAAGTCAACACAAGTCATGACAAAGGATATGAGATATCTTTGATAGTAGATGCTAGCGGCTCCATGGCACAAAACAATAAATTTAACATCGTAAAAGAGATAGTTGGCGATTTTCTAACAAAAAGAGTTCATGATAAAGTTGGTCTTAGTATATTTGCCGACTTTGCATATGTGGCAGTTCCTTTGACATACGATAAAAAAAGTATAAAAAGACTCCTCAGCAGACTTCAAGTTGGAGTAGCAGGGAGTAGAAGAACTGCCCTTTATGAAGCTCTATTTTTAAGTTCAAACCTATTTAAAAACTCACATGCAAAGAAAAAAGTTGCCATTTTGTTGACTGATGGCATGAATAATGTAGAAAATATCCCGCTTGATGTTGCCATAAAAACAGTCAAAAAATATGGTATCAAAGTATATACAGTAGGCATTGGCGGGGTAGGTGATTTTGATCCGAAAGTTTTACGAAAAATAGCACAAGAGAGTGGTGGAAAGTTTTTTGAAGCAAACAGCAAGCAGAGGCTAAAGCAGATATATGACACCATAGATAAACTAGAAAAAAGCAAGATAAAAGCAAACAAATATGTGAAAAAAAGATACCTGTTTGCTTATCCGTTGAGCTTGGCTCTATTTTTAACAATCCTTCTACTTTTTAGAAAAAACAGGGAGTTAGCATGATAAATTTTTTACATAGTGAACTTCTTTGGCTTCTTGTTCTGCTTTTGCCGCTATTTTATTTTTTAAAGCACAATAAAAAATCTTATGAAGCACTTTTTAGCAAGGATGTGCTAGATAAAATCAGAGTAAAAAATAGAGGATTTAACAAAAGGGTCAGAAATTTACTTTTTATAGCTTCCGCATTTTTTATGATAATTGCTCTAGCGAGACCCGTCATAAATAGAGGTGAAATCAAAGTAAAATCGAGTTTCATAAATGTGATAACAGGGCTTGACATCTCAAACTCTATGTTTGCAGATGATGTCTATCCAAGTAGATTTAAATTTGCAAAAAAGAAATTTTATCTATTTTTAAAAGATATTAAAAATGCAAGAGTCGGTGTTATCGGTTTTAGTTCACGATCTTTTTTAGTATCCCCTCTTAGTGAAGACTACAACTCTTTGGATTTCTTGGTCAAAAATCTAAGTACAGCAAGCATGAGTTTGAGAGGAACTGACTTCTTAAATGCACTTAAAGCTGCAAATGACCTCTATCAAACGAAAGAAAAAAAAGCTTTTTTGATTTTTAGTGATGGTGGTGATCAGAGTGATTTTAGTAAAGAGATAATTTATGCAAGAAAACATAATATAGTTGTTTTTGTATATGCGATAGGCACGAACAAAGGTGCAGTCATCAAAACAAAAAATGGAGTTTTAAAAGATAAGAGCGGCAATATAGTAGTGGTAAGGATAAACGAAAACATAAAAAAACTAGCACTAAAAACAGGTGGAGCATATATGCGCTCAACTCTATCAAACAGAGATATGGCGATACTAAGCTCTGCCATAAAATCAAGATTTAAAGCAAAAGGAAGCGAGATAAATAGCATAAAAGACACAATAGAGTTATTTTATTATCCACTATTATTGTCAATTTTACTATTTTTTATGGCTAATTTTTCACTTAGGAGCATGAAGAGATGAAGAGAGTTGTATTATTAGTTTTTTGCGCTATTTTTCTTCAAGCTGGTATTTTAGATTTTAGAGATATAGCAAAAGCAAAGAGTAGCTATGAAAATAAAAATTTCAAAAGTGCTATACAAAATTACAAGAGAGTAAAAGAGAAAAATGGTGCTACATATGACCTTGCAAATAGTTACTATAAAGCAAAGAAATATAAAAAAGCAC
>JALUXQ010000107.1 GCA_027013265.1 Campylobacteraceae bacterium
TTCGCAGAGTAAAAATATGGTAAAGCTATCTTAAGAAGGGCTAAATTTTTTGAAGACATGTCGTTTTTCAATCTATCTAGTATATTTTTTGAGCTGATTGCTTTAAGAGAGGCTATCTCTTTTACTTTAGATTTTAAATCATCTATCTTTAATCGTCTATTTGAAACAACAACTATAGAGTAGTTAGAGATCAATCTTTTGCTTTGATTCTCTATCACTTTATGCAATGTTATAGAAAACTCCACACTAAAAAACAGGACGAATAGCGACAATATAACAGACAGATGGTTTTTAAGGGACTTCATACAGAACTCCTTTGTCTATAAAAAAATGTTTATAATCTATGCCAATCGTTGCTGGGATATTGTGTGTCACAACAACTACTGTTGTGCCTAACTGCTCTCGCGCATTTTTCAAAAGATTCCAAATAACTTCACTAGAATAATCATCCAAGTTTCCCGTAGGCTCATCTGCCAAAATCAAAACTGGGTTGTGAGCCAATGCCCTTGCGATTGCCACTCTTTGTTGTTCGCCACCACTCAATTCAAGCGGATATTTTCCTATCTTATGCGTTAGCTTCACATGCCTTAAAAGTTTTGTTGCTTGTGCTTCGCAAACTGTTTTTGAAAAACCGCCTATCATCAAAGGTAGCATTATATTTTTCTCGATAGTCCAATTTTCTATCAACTTATAGTCTTGAAAAACTATTCCTAGATATCTTCTTAAAAGATTTAATTTTGTGTTGTTTATCTTCTTAACATTTACTCCACAAATATTCAGCTCCCCTTTTTTTGGGGATAATTCTCCATACATCGATTTTAAGAGTGTTGATTTTCCGCTACCGCTTTTTCCTGTGACAAAAACAAACTCGTGAGAATTTATATTTAGATTTGTTTCTGTGATAACAGGCTCATCTCTGCCATACCCTAGGCATAGATCTTTAGCATCAACTACCGTACTACTCATGCGCCGTCCTTTGGTTTGCGATTTCCCCTAGCCAATCATTTAGAAGATTGTGTGCTCTTTTGTTTGCTTTAGTTTCCAAGATATTATCTGGAAAATATCGAACTCTCTCTCTTAGAAACACTACATAAGCTCTCTCGTTTTTAGCGCTTGCTCCAAATGAAATCTTAAGCATACCTTCGTCTTCATTTATAGTGAAGATATCCTCTACATGTAAAAAAGAGTCTCTATCTTGCTTAGTGATATTTATAAAATTGTCTCTTATCATATTAAAGTGATAAAAAACATCAAATGATATCTTTTTAATCTTGTGTTTAGCATTAGACTCCTCATGGTTAGTCATGATGACATCATATATATCTTTCTCTTGGCTTTTCCATCTATCTTCATACTTACTGCTGATATCTAAATCTTGATTTTTATGTATAGACAGATCGGTTTTTTTAAACTTCACAAACTCTTCCAAGCAATACTCAAAGTACCTGTCGCTATCTGTTCGTATCTCTAATTTACCTTCGATTTTCAGCACTCTTATAGACTCAGATATAAACTCATGCGAAATGACTCTTCTTTGTGGTTTTTTATCCCAAGGAACAGGGAAGTGTACAAATATCTTTCCAACGCTGTTTGATTTTAAAAATTCTAGGAAAATTCTCGCATCAAAATCAAGCAGATAAACATTGTCAATCGACTCTATATCGCACAATTTTGCAACTTGTTCAAGAGATGGTTTATGTATCTCTATGCCTATAAACTCTATGTCAGGATGCTGTTTTGCTTGATGCAAAAGATGTCTTCCACTTCCAAAACCGACCTCTATCCAAATCTCTCTGTCTTGTTTGAACTCTCTTGTGAAGAAGTCTATATCTTTTAAAACTCTGTATCTCTTTTTGTTTTTCATCTTTTGTGGCTCTATATTTGAAAATAAAACTTCACATTTGCATAAATCTCTAAAATCCCTAAGAGCTTGTTGCAAAAAGACAACTTGTGATGGACGAGAAATTTTTTCACCTTTAACCAGAAAAACATCTCCCTTTTTTCTCACCTGAAGAAAAAACTCTTCACCGTTTTGAGAAACTTTTATGAGGTATTCAGACTTATCTGAAGAGGCAATATATAGAAATTCACTATCACCAAATTTAGTAGGAAAATTTGGCATAGTGATTTTTTTAGTTTTAAAGTTTGGCATACTTCTTCTATACTACTTAATTATCTTTTGGTATCGTAATCACAACTGATTCAGACGGCTTGGATTCTAGTCCATAAGTATCGATGGCAACAACTCTATATGTGTATTCGACTCCTGGTATCACATTTTTGTCTTGAAAACTAAAAGATGACAGTCCAGTTATGTTTTGCGTTTTACCATCAAACTCTTTTATAATATTGTAACTTACTGCTCTGTTGTCTCCACTATCCCAAGTAAGCATAACGCTTCTTCCATCTTGCTTTATAGATGAAATCGAAACACTTTGTGGAACAGCAAGTGTCGAGCCAGCTACTGGTGAACTTTGTCTTTTAGACTCTAAGCCATCTACATCAACTGCTGTCACTTTATAATAGTATGTTTTGCCGTTATCATTTACCAAATCTTCAAATTTTGTATCTTTTGTTTTTGCATAGTAACTATAAAAAAGTATAGGATTTATGGTTCTATATACCTTATAAAATAATATATCTGGTTTTTTATCAACATCCCAAGTTATGATGATTTTCTTTGGCTTATCCGTAGTAGCTCTAACATTTTCAACCATAGGAGGCAGTGGTTTTGTTTGAGCTTCTACGATTTGGCTAGGATTTGAAATCAAACCGTCAAATGTCTCTACTCTTATTCTGTATTTATAGAGATAATTGTTTTTTAAACCACTATCTATATACTCTGCACTTAACCTTCCGTTCACTTTTGCTATTTGTGTCCACTTGGTAGAGCTAAGGTCATTTCTCTCTATGATATATGCCGAAACTCTTGGGTACTCTTTGGGTCTCCATATAATTTTAACTCGATTTGGAAGCCCAACGATTGCTTTTAAAAATGCAACTGATGGTATCATCTTGTTTGTACTGACTGTGATCATGTCGCTCGGAACAGATTCTCTGTTTTTAGCAGAAAATGATGAAAATCTATAGTAATATTGTGTTTGGGGAGTCAATTTTGTGTCCACAAAGTGTGAACTATATCTATCTTTTATAGTAGCAACTCTATGCAGTTTTGTTGAGTGCTCTTTTGGATTTGACCTGTAAACATGGTATCCCACAACTCTTTCGTTGTAGTTTGGCTTCCACTCAAACCCAATCTCCGTAATATCTGAGAGGGTTTTTATACCGCTTAGTGTTGGTAAACTTGTATCAATTATAGGTTTGGTTGGTGTTTGTGGCGTTGTCTGGCAACCACTAAAAACCAATATCGAAACTATTGGCAATGCCATCAGTCGTAATATATTCATCAATTGTATCCTTATCAAAATATTTATCTATCGTCTCTCTAAAATCATCAAACAGCGGTGCTTTAACTAACATCATTTCGCCACTTTTTGGATGCTTTAGATACAACATGTATGCATGCAACATAACTCTATTTATTTTACCATTTTGGCTCTTAAAACCATATAAACTATCGCCTAAAATGTGGCGAGAGAGTGAACTTAGATGTACTCTTATCTGATGAGTTCTTCCTGTATAGAGTTTTACTGCTATGAGTTCCACTTTTTCATTTTTTGATAGCGCTATCTTGGAAAAAAAACTTTTTGCTGTTTTTCCGTTTTCAACTACACCCATTTTGAGCCTGTTTTTCGGATTTCTTCCGATTGGTTTTTCAACTATGATGTTCTCTTTTAGGGGCAAATCAATAAGCGCTATATAAAATCTGCCCATACTTTTATCTTCTAACTGTTTTGAGAGATTTATATGGGTTTCATTGTTTTTTGCCACCACAAGTGCTCCGCTGGTCTCTTTGTCAATCCTATGAACTATGCCATGCCTCTGTTCTCCGCTTATCGTAGAGAGTGAAATCCCCTTTAATTTAAGCCAATCAACCAAAGTCGCCTCTTTTACACTTGGTGCTCCATGGACTGTCAAAAAAGGTGGTTTGTTCACTATGAGCAAATCATCATCTTCATATAAAATATCTACATCAAAATCAACTTTATACTCGCTTTTCTCTTCAACCATATCTTTAAACAGATAGGTGACAGTATCTCCTACTTGAAGCTTTGTGCTTGATTTGTTTGTAATTTTGCCGTTAACTTCGATACCAACAGTTTTTATGAATTTTTCCACCTGAGATCTTGTGAGGTTTAACTCTTTGCTCATAACGATATCAACTCTTGCATTTTTCTTGCTAACAAAGGTCATTTTTCTCTCTTTTTTGATATAATGTTTACAAATAACTTAAAGGCAAGGTTTATATTGTTACAAATTGACAGAAGAGTTCTTATCCATTTTGATTTTTTATTGCCAATCCTTGTTTTGCCAGTTATTGGTATGTCCTATTTTCTTATCTCAGATATAAATGCTACACTTGCAAATAAACAGATAGTGTATTTTACCATAGGATTCCTAGCTTTTTTATTTTTTTTCCTTATTCCTATCAAGAAATTTGAGTGGCTTATACCCTCTTTTTATTGGGTTACCATCTTTTTACTTATAAGTGTTGATTTTTTTGGCACCTCTAGACTTGGTGCAAGAAGATGGCTTGACATACCTTTTGTAAACTTTTCACTGCAACCATCAGAGATATTTAAACCGATGTTTGTACTCATGCTAGCTTATCTCATAAAACAAAATCCACCAGATGAAAAGGGTTATAGCTGGAAAAATTTCGTAAAACTTAGCTTTCACATCTTGTTGCCATTTTTACTGATAGCAAAAGAGCCTGATTTGGGAACTGCTATGGTATTGCTGCTTGTAGGGTATGGTGTCTTATTTGTCATAGGGGTCAACAAAAAAATCTGGTTTACATTAATCTTGTTGATAGGCGTTAGTGTGCCTTTTTTATATAACTCTTTGCATGATTATCAAAAAAAGAGAATAACTGATTTTGTCAGCGAAAAGCCTAGCTACCATGTCAAGCAATCAATCATAGCCATAGGCTCAGGCGGGCTTTATGGTAAAAGTATAGAGAATGCCACCCAAACTCGCTATAAATTTTTGCCGATTTCTACAAGTGATTTTATATTTGCCTACTATGTAGAGAGGTTTGGGTTTTCAGGGGCTCTTGCCCTTATAGTTTTTTATAGCCTGCTCATAACCCATCTCATCACACTGAATTTCAAACTAAAAAAAGACTATTTTGCCCAAGTTGTCACCACAGGCATCAGCTTTTTGCTCTTTGTTTACACTAGTGTAAATATCGCTATGACCATAGGCCTAGCTCCAGTCGTAGGAGTTCCCCTGCCCTTTTTTAGCTATGGAGGCAGTAGCTTTATAACATTTATGATATTTTTCGGTATTTTAGAAAACACTCTTACTTTTAGATATGACCCTACTTACAAATCTATAAAATATTGATATTTTATAGATTTAAACTAATTTTAATAAATAACAGAGTAAAATTTCAGCCTTAAAAGAGTGGGTTCTTAGCTCAGTTGGTTAGAGCTCTCGGCTCATAACCGAGCGGTCAAGTGTTCGAGTCACTTAGAACCCACCATTTTGCTCTATGCAATCTCACTGTTCTGTCAAACCAATGAATTTATGGTATATCTCGAAAATATAGACTAGAATAAAAAATATTTCAGTTTAATTTATATCAATATATCTTGATATATTATTTATTTTATGATATACTTTCTAAAAAACACGCGAAGGAGAAAAAATGGAAAGAACATTAAGAGTAATCATAGGTTTAGCCTTGATAGGCTATGGAGTATATAGTGGAAATGTTTGGTTTTATTTAGGAATTATCCCTCTAATCACTGGTATAATAAATTGGTGCCCTATGAAAAAAATAATGGGTGGATGTAAAAATGGAGAGTGTTCTAGCGGCAGTTGTCAAACAGATATAAAAAGTGATCAAGCAAACTCATGCTGTAGCTCAAGTACAAAACTGACCGAAAACAGCTCTTGCTGTGACAGTCAGGTGTCACAGCAGTTAGATAGAAAATCAAGTTGCTGCGCTGATTCAAAAACAGATGAGATAGTGATAAAAATTTTAGGCACGGGTTGTGCTAATTGTATCGCTTTAAAAAAAGTTGTAGATGAGGCAATAGAAAATATAGATAAAAATATTAAAGTTATGAAAGTTGAGGATATTAACGAAATTATGAAATACCAAATTGTGAGTACACCAGGACTTGTAATAAACGAAAAGATAAAAAGCACTGGAAAGTTATTAAATATTCAAGAAGTAACAAAACTTATAGAAGAGGGGAACTAGGCATGAAAAAGCTCATGATAGGCTTAAGTTTCCTATTTCTAGTCACCACTATAAGTGCTAGTGATATTCAGATACAGTGTGATAACCATATAGACTCATGGGGTAATCTCAAAAAAATACATGCCAAAGATTTTAGTGCAAATATTTTATTTAAAAATATAAAGTTAAATAAAAATGCCATCGGTTATGGTCCTGGAAAAAATAGACAATACGAAGTATCTATTTTAGATGGTAGAATCTACATGGCAAGACCAGCACCAAACAACAAAACACTACTAAGGCACAATCCAACGGATAGCGATGGTGCAGCTATGCTACAAGTTGCAAATGTGAAGAAATGGGGGATATATAAAGAGCTTGACAATATTGACTCTCAAGATGCTCTAAATTTTGAGCTTGATGATATTGTAAGCGAACTTGGGTGCAAAAAAAAGTTTGTTTTGCCTTTTAAGATTATAGGTCATGCCAAGAGTGTAACTTGGAGTATGGATACAGATAACCGAAGAGTTGACACCATAAAAAATGTAAATATTGTTCTAGAAGGTCTCTATGCAAAAAATAAAGAGATGAGAGTTAAACACTTTATGGTCAAAGGAACAAATACGCATACACATGTTATCTTGCCACAAAAAGATTTAGCTGGTCATTTGCAAGATATTATTTTAGATACAGGAGCAAAATTGTATCTACCAATTAAAAAAGGTGCTTAAAATGAAACAAAATTTTGCTCAATATTTAAAAACATTTGATTATCAAGAACGAATCAATATGAAGATAAAACTTCCTGAACTTTTAGAGCTTTATGAAAAAAATGAAGCTCAACTAATTGACATTAGATTTAAGGAGGAGTATGATGCTTGGAAAATTGGATTTGGCACACATATACCACTAAGTGAATTGCCAAACAGATTAGATGAGTTAGACAAAACCAAGACAATTGTTACAATGTGTCCGCACTATGATAGAGCTGAAATTGCCAGACTTTATCTAAAACTAGAAGGTTTTAATGCAAGATATCTTACTGATGGGATACTTGGAATTGTTGAGTATTTAAGAGGAGACAAGGCAAGAGATTATATGAAAAAAATTCGATAAAATTCCTAGAATAGGTGAGAATACGCACTTTGGGAATTCATTTAAGAATTACTAGAGAGCCCTTGTGATATAATAGACTTGTTGCAGTATAAGGATACGCTGAGTTTTAATTAAAGGAATTTTTCTTAATGAAAGTAATTATCGCTGGTGCTGGTAAAGTAGGCTATATGATAGCCAAGCACCTAATGACAGACAATGATGTAACTATCATTGATAAAAATGGTGATGCAATAAAAAAGATAGAAGAAAATTTAGATGTATTAGCAATTTGCGGTGATATAGAAAATCCCTTTACATACAATATGATTGATTCTGCTATTGATCTTTTTATAGCAGTCACTGACTCTGATGAAGTAAATATGATAGCTTCTTTGATTATAGATAAAATCACAAGCGTTGAGAAAAAGATAATAAGACTAAAAAACAACTTCTTTGCGGATGATTTAGTCAGAGAAAGATTGGGTATAAATGATTTTGTAATTCCCTCTTTTGAGGCAGCTCAACCACTAAAGTACCTAGTTGACTTTCCACATGTAAGAAATGTAAAGTCTTTTGAATACACAAAAACATTACTTGCCTCAGCCAAGGTCCCCAAAGAGTTTGAGAGCACACTTATATCAACCGTCATAAATGATTTAACAAACAAAATAGTTGTCGCAGGGATAGAAAGGAATAGCGAATTTTATGTTCCAACAAGTGCAGATATGATAAATCCTGATGACTTGGTCTATTTCTACGCATTTCCTGGTGCCATAAGAGACTTGCAATATAAACTTTTTGGTACGCAAGAGCAACAAGAGATAAGAAACTGTGTTATATTTGGTGCGGATACATTGGGTTTGGAGATTGCAAAAGTACTTATCAAAAAAGATTTAAATATTCAATTAGTAGATAAAGACTTAGCTAAATGCAAAAGAGCAAATTTGATATTAAAAGATAAAGTTACAGTTATAAAAAGCACATATGATTCCGACCATATGCTAGCAGAAGACGGTGTAAAACCAGACCTTTTTATCGTAGCTTCTAGAAACGACGAATATAACATAACCAAATGCATGGAAGCCAAATATTATGGTATCAAAAAAGTGATAACCATAAACAACGATATAGCATACTCAAAACTCATGAGAAGTTTAAACTTAGAGGTTGTGCGAGGAGAAAAAATCAACGCTTATTATTCAATACTAGAAAAAATAGAACCATCAAAAACCATTATAAGAAGGCAATTTTGTGGGGGAGAGGGCATAATGATGCTAAGAAAAGTATTTTCCGACTCTGAGCTTATTGGAACATATCAAGTAGTGCCTTCCAAGCTTGAAGACAAAGGTTCCATATATATACAAAGGGATAGTGAAATATTCCCATATTCAGATATCAAAGAATTTAAAAAAAATGATATCTTTGCTATATTTACTAAAATTGAAAATAGTGAGCTATTTTCAAAATGGATTCATAAAAATTTATGATTAACATCAAAAGTATACTTAAGTTTGTAAGTGCTGTTGGAATTGTGATTTTTGTGGTATTTCTGATACCTATAGCCGCTGGATACTACTATCATGAAGATGTAACTTACCATCTTTATGTCATAGCCGGACTTTTGGCTTTAAATTTTATAGTCTTTTTCTCACTCAAAAATTATACAATGTCCTTTGGCATGAAAGAGAGCATAATCTCCGTAAATGCAATCTGGATACTACTTGGAATAGGCGGAGCATTACCTCTTTATTTTCAAACTGGCATCGACTTTTCGAGTGCCTTTTTTGAGGCAATCAGCGGATTTACCACAACTGGTGCGACTGTCTATACCAACATAGAAGCGCTACCCAAAAGCATACTTTTGCATAGAAGTTTGATGCACTGGGTAGGAGGCATGGGAATTATAGTCTTAGGTGTCGGTCTCTTTCCACTCATCAATCCAAGTGGCTCTCTCAGTCTTTTCAAGGCAGAATCTACAGGAATTTCAACTGATAAAATCACACCAAAGATAAAAGACACAGCAAACAAACTATGGGGCGTATATCTACTCTTTACCATAGCAAATATTTTAAGTTTAAAGTTTTTTGGCATGAACTGGTTTGATGCTATAAACCATGCATTTGCGACCGTATCCACAGGAGGATTTTCTACTAAAAACAGCTCTTTGGGATTTTGGGTAAACAGTGATGGAATAATCTGGACTACTATATTTTTTATGATTATTTCTGGTATAAACTTTTTGGCTCATATACGATTTTTAAGTGGAGATTTAAAAAGTTATAACTCAGAAGAGATAAAGTGGTATCTATTTTTGATAGCAGCACTTTCAGCACTACTCACTTTTGCTCATTTCAATGGATTTGCCACTCTTTATCAAACGCTTAAGAACTCTATTTTTACCATATCTTCTATCATGACAACTACTGGTTTTGCTTCTGCTGACTACTCTACTTGGGGAAACGCCTCTATAGCTCTCGTTATGATTGCTATGATTATAGGAGCAAATGCTGGCTCAACTGCAGGTGGACCAAAGGTCATAAGATATCTGATTTACTTTAAAAATATATCTTTGGAGATAAGAAGATCTATAAAACCAGACTCTATCATATCTATATTTGTTGATGAAAAACCTATCAAAAGCAATATAATAAGCTCTATTTTTGGATTTTTCTCACTATATATATTGACTATCTTTTTTGTTATGATTTATCTATATGCCAGAGGCTACGATGAGATGACCTCCATCAGTACTGCTATGACAACTGTTGGCAATGTTGGACCTGGGTTTTCCTTAGTTGGTCCTGCTGAAAATTATGCATTTTATGCTTGGTTTGATAAAATTATACTCTCATTTGCTATGATAATTGGAAGGTTAGAGTGCTATACCGTCTTTATACTGTTAAGCAAAACATTTTGGAAAAAGTTTTAGTTGAATCTAAATTTTCAAAATTTTTATAAAAAATTTCCGTATCTTGATATACAAGAGTGTATAGAGTACTTTTCCATTTTTGACGGACACCCGTTTATCGACAAAATTGTTTTTTCCAATAACTTAAACCAAGCAATACAACAAGAGATAATCGACAAGATTGATTTGCTAAAAAAATATTTTATATACAGTGTTGACTCAAAAGAGCAAATTTTGATACAAAAAATTCTAACAAGAGTCTCAAAAGGTGATAGAAAAAACTACACAATATATAACAAAGAGAAGATATCACAAATCAAAGGCGGAGAACTCTTTGGATATCTTTTTAAACAAAATATAATCACCAAAGAAAAAAGCAGAGAAAAACCTCTTAAAAGAACAAAGAAACAACCACTTAAAAAGGCGCTAAGAAGATACAAAATTCAAGACAAGATTCATATAAACAGTAACTTTACAAGGTTTTGGTTCACCTTTATCTCTCCATCACTAGAGGCAGATAAAGAGATTTCCATCGCTTCAATAGAGCCTTTTTTAGAAAAATACATAAGCTTGGAGTTTGAAAAACTATCAAACCAACTACTATTAAAAAAGTTTGAATTTGAAAAAATCCTATCTTACGGAAGCTATTGGGACATAGATGTAGAGATAGACCTTCTATTAAAAACTACAAATCAAACAATCGTGGGTGAAGCAAAGTGGAGAAATAGCAAAATATGCAAAAATATCCTGAACTCCTTACAAAACAAGTGCAAAATCGCAGACTTAAATGCCGATAGATTTGCCCTATTTTCCAAAAGTGGTTTCTCAAAAGAGCTTAAATCTGCCAAAATCTCAAACATAGATTTATACGAATTAAATGACTTTAAAGTGCTTTTTTCATAAAAACATTAATATTTTAACTTTATTAAATCTTATTTTTATCTATTAAATTATATAATTAAAGAAAATAAAATATAAGGGAAGCAATATGGGTATTTCAATTCATCGTTATGATGCTGTCGTAGTCGGTGCAGGGCTAGCAGGATTGGCAGCTGCTAGAGAGTTAGAGAGTCATGGTAAACATGTTTGTGTATTAACCAAACTTCACCCACTAAGAAGCCATTCTGGAGCTGCACAGGGCGGAATAAATGCTGCTTTAAAAGATGATGATAGTACAGAATCTCACATATTTGACACTATCAAAGGTAGTGACTATCTTGCAAATCAAGAAGCAGTTGAGCTGATGTGCGGAAGTGCTCCAGAGACGATAAGATGGGTTGAACATATGGGTGCTGCATTTAGCAGGGAAAAAGATGGGACAATAGCCCAAAGACCTTTTGGGGGACAATCTTTCCCTAGAACTTGCTTTGCAAAAGACAGAACAGGCTTAACACTGCTTCAAACACTTTTTGAACAAGCCCACAGAGACGGTGTCGAGTTTTGGGATGAGTGGTATGTTGCAGATATTATATATAGCGGAAATGAAGAGAAGATAGTCAGCGGTGTCGTTGCATACAACATCAAAACTGGTCAAAAAGGGATATTTTACGCAAAAGCTGTTCTGTTTGCAACAGGAGGCTATGCTAGAAGTTACGCTACAAATTCAAATGCCCATGCAAACACTGGGGATGGACTATCTATCGTTGCTAGACACGGGATTCCACTAAAAGATATGGAGTTTGTACAGTTTCACCCAACAGGACTTGCAGGGACTGGCATACTCATAAGTGAAGCAGCAAGAGGAGAAGGCGGAAAGCTTTTTAACTCTAAGGGTGAAAGGTTTATGGAAAAATATGCTCCACAAAAACTAGAACTTGGACCTCGTGATTTGGTGAGTCGCTCTATCACAAGAGAGATTTTGGCAGGTTATGGAGTCGGCAAAGACAAAGATGCAGTATATCTTGACTTGACTCACCTAGGAGCCAAAAAGATTATGGCGAGGCTTCCAGAATTAAGAGATTTGGCACTAACTTTTCTTGGACTCGATATGATAAAAGAGCCCATACTGATATCTCCAACTGCCCACTACTCAATGGGAGGAATTCCTACTGATGTTCACGGCAGAGTAAGGTACGACATAAAAAATAGTGTCAAAAGCTTTTATGCGGCAGGTGAATGTGCTTGCGTGAGTGTTCACGGCGCAAATAGACTTGGTGCAAACTCTTTGCTTGAGGCTGTATTTTATGGGCGTCATGTTGGTCAAACTATCATAAAAGACTTAGATGCTGACAAATTCTTGACCCATAAAGAGCCAGATATCAACGATGCAAAGATAATGGAAACAGAGATAGATAAGTTACTCTCATCTTGTGGCACTGAAAGAGTGCCAGAACTTAGGAACGAGTTACAAAAAACTATGACTGAAAATGCTGGCGTATTTAGAACTCATGAGAAACTTTTAGAGCAGAGAAAGATCATCAAAAAACTCAAAAAAAGATATGAAGATGTTGGTATAGATGACCGCTCAAAGATATTTAACACAGACCTTCAAGAGGCGATTGAGTTGGGTCATATGCTTGATTTTACAGCTTTTATAGTTGAAGGTGCGATTTTACGAAAAGAGAGTCGTGGCTCACACTTTAGAGATGATTTTCCAACTAGAGATGATGAAAACTTTTTGAAGCACACATATGGATATATGGACAAAAAAGGTGGTATTAAGATTGATTATAAACCTGTAACTATCGGTAAATACCAACCAACAGAACGAACATATTAGGAGGTAAAAGATGAAAAAATATGATATAAAAAGAGTAAATTTTAAAGTTTTCAGATTCAACAAAGAGGTTGACCGTCTTCCTTATTATGAAAATTTTTCATTTGATATCTCTCAAGATGAAGTTGTGCTTGATATATTAAATAAGATAAAATGGGAAAAAGACGGAAGTTTTAGTTATAGAAGAAGTTGCAGGCATGGGATTTGCGGAAGTTGTGCTATAAAAGTAAACAACAAACCAGTCCTCTCTTGCAAAGAGAGAGTTTTTGACCTTATAGATATATTTGGATATGAGTTGGTATTTGAGCCACAAGATATCAAACATGCTATCAAAGATATGGTAGTTGATAAAGAGAGATTTTGGAGCAAATACGGCAGTGTCAAGCCCTATTT
>JALUXQ010000108.1 GCA_027013265.1 Campylobacteraceae bacterium
AGGTCTTTTTGACTCAAAAGGCAAAGAGATATACTCAAACCTAGAAGACTCAAATGTTCTTTTTTCAAAAAAGTCATACAAAAACAATAAGCACGAATACCACATAAGAAAACTAGATAATCCAATTTTGGGAGTCTCTTATATAGTTGTAGAAAATGATGGCAACAAAAATGAGAAGATAAAATTGATAACTATCATAGTCTCCACTATCGTAGCATCTGCATTTTTTGTTCTTTTGATAGGGTATCTGCTTAGTAAGATTTTACTAAAACCGATAAGGGAGAGGATAGAAAAACTAAATCGTTTCATAAGAGATAGTTCACACGAGATAAATACTCCCATCTCGGCGCTCATGATGAGTGTATCTTCTATAAAAAATCCAAAAGAGATAAGTCCAAGAGTACTAAATCATATATCGGTAAGTGCAAAGCTGATTTCTCAAATCTACAATACACTCTCTTTTGTGGCATTTAATGAGATAGATGAAATCTATGATGAAGAGTTTGATTTGAAAGATTTGGTTGAGCAGAGTGTAAGATTTTTTGATGAAATTGCAAAAAGCAAAGGAAACAGTATTAAGTGTTCTTTGCAAAGTACCCCAGTTTTCTTAGATAAGACAAGGATGAACAAAGTAGTCAACAACCTCATCTCAAATGCTCTTAAATACTCCTACCCAAAAACAGCGATAGAGATAGTGCTAAAAGAACATACTTTGTGTATCATAAATAGAGGTGATGGTATAAACAAGGATGATCAAGAAGCGATTTTCAAACGATTTGAGCGAAGAAATAGAGACCAAGGAGGTTTTGGAATAGGACTAGATATCGTCAAAAGTGTTTGTGATGAATACAATATCCAGATCAAAGTAGAGTCAATTCCAAATGAAAAAACTACATTTTTCCTTACATTTCCAAAGAGATAAAGTTAGTGCCATCATGTACCAGACTTAAGCATACCAGCGATAAGAGAAATGTGCAATTGCGAGGCACAAAGTCACGGGAGCTACTAGTAGCTTCAAGACTTTGTAACGAAGCAAGTGTGCGTTTCTCTTATCGTCCTTCGGATAAGTCATAAAGAAGCAATCTGCAAAGCATCTAGCATTTTGACTCTACTAGTAGAGCCTTTATGCTATCTACTTCACATCTTACATCTTTATGGCTTACTGGTATGCTTAAGTCTGGTACATGATGGCACTATATGCTACAAAGAACATTATAAAAGCGGTAAAGATATCAAACAGTTTCCAAGTCAAAGGCTTTTTAAACAGTGGTATTAAAACTCTGCTCCCATAAGCCAAAGAGAAAAACCAGATAAAAGATGCACTTATGGCACCAAATATGAAAAAATTTTGTTTTATGCCTTCAAAATGGCTCCCAATAGAGCCTATGAGCATCAGCGTGTCTAAATATACATGTGGGTTTAGAAGTGAAATTGCAACAGTTGTCATGATAGTTTGAACTAGACTTTTCTTATCTTTTAAAAGCGAGATTTGTAGCTTTTGAGTGGTAAATACATTTTTCAAAGCGATAAAGCCATACAGTACCAAAAATACTATCCCAAACCAAGTGATATATATAAAAAAAGAGGGGTAAAGCTCTAAAATTTTTCCTACTCCCTTGACTCCAGCTGTTATGAGGGTGGCATCAAGGAAAAAACATATGGATGCTATGATAAAAGTATGCTCTTTTAGTAAGCCTTTTTTGAGTACATAGATATTTTGAGCTCCAATTGCAACAATTAGACCAAAACTAACTAAAAAACCTTGTAAAAATGTACTGATGACACAACCTTGTGTGAAAAAGAGGTGGTGGCTTGAGACAGAATTGAACTGCCGACACGGTGATTTTCAGTCACCTGCTCTACCGACTGAGCTATCAAGCCACTTATATCTCACTACTTCTTGCTCTCTCAAAAGTTGAGTTAGTTACTTGGCGGAGTAATAATTTGAGAATGAAATTATAGCTTAATAACTTTAATCTTGGCTTATCCTCAAAAACCGTAAAAAATGACTAAGTTGACTATTTTATTTTTTTAGATATCTCTCTAAATTTATCTTTTATTACTCCGCCGACTTAATACATCAACTTTTGATGTATTAAGTCGGCGGAGTAATAAGTGCCAACTCTTTAAACATATCTCCTCTTGCCACATAAGAGCTAAACTGATCCAAACTAGCAGCAGCAGGAGATAGGAGAGCTATTTTGTTTTTTGTATGAATTTTTTGTATCTCTTCCATCGCAGTTTCAAGAGTATATGAGGCCGTAACTTTTTTTTCTATCTTGTTGCAAAAATCCACTATCTTATCCGTGTTTGAGCCTATGGCAAATACTTGTACGCTTAGAGGCTTTAACATCTCAAATAGTGGAGTCAAATCCACTCCTTTGTCGTCTCCTCCTAGGATTAGTATCAAGTTTTTATCTTTGTATCTTTTGATAGCCTCCAAAGTGGCATCCAAGTTAGTGCCTTTTGAGTCATTTACCCAAGTTCTGCCTCTTTTGTCTTTTAAAACTTCGAGTTTGTGAGCATCGGTTTTAAAGGCGTTAAATTTTTCATAATCAACCTTGCCTAAAAGAATCTTTTGCGCACTTAACGCAAGAGTGGCGTCGAGTAAAAATGGAGCTTGAAATTCTACTCTTTTTATATCGATATCTAGCTTTTTAGCCAAATCAAACTCATCTTTATATACTATTTTTTTAGCTAAAGTCTCTATATATTTATATTTTTCTGGGATTATTGCTACACTGCCTTCACTCATCCTGTATAGTGGTGTAAGTTTTGCTTTTTCATACTCTTCAAAACTTCCATGCCAGCTTAAATGGTCAGGTTTTACGGGTAAAAGCAGGTAAATATCTGGTGTTGCAACTTTTGTGTGAAAGAGCATATATGAGCTTGTTTCAAGTATCCACATTGTAGCTTTTTTGTCTAAATTTGCAAGTGGATTTCCTATGTTTCCTCCACACTCACACCCTTTGTCTTTGAAGATAAAATCCAACATTTGGGTGGTGGTGGTTTTACCATTAGTCCCACTCACCCATATAGAAAAAGGCATATCTTTTTGAAAAAAATCATACTCACTAAGGAGATTTGTAGATTTTTTTATAAGAGGGTGATTTCGCGGAAAACTAGGGCTTGGTATCTGTATATCAGAGTTTTTTGCATCAAACATGTGAGGCGGAAGCAGTTCGTTACCAAACTCATCAAAACTTTTTTTATCAAAATGGTCATCAAAGATTTGACAGTTTTTATATCTTTTGGCTATCGCTTTTGTAGTTTTTCCGTATCCAAATAGTGCAATCATCTGATCTTAAGAGCTGTCAGTGCTATGATATTTGAGATAAGAGCCATGATCCAAAATCTTACTATTATCTTATTTTCAGCCCATCCCTTTATCTCAAAATGGTGATGAATTGGAGCCATCAAAAAGACTCTCTTTTTTCTGGTTTTAAAACTCCCTACTTGCAAAATCACAGAGAGAGTCTCGAGCACAAAAACAAAGCCTATTAAAAAGAGCAAGATCTCGTTTTTAGAGATTATAGCCATATATCCTATAAAAGCTCCCAAGCTCAAACTCCCGCTATCTCCCATAAATACATCCGCAGGGTAGCAGTTGTACCAAAGAAATCCAACAAGCGAGCCTATAAGGGCAGCTGCTATTATCACTACTTCACCTATACCACTTATCTTTGGAAGAAGTAGATATCCGCTAAGTATAGCATGTCCACTAATATACACAAAAACACCAAGAGTAAGCATAGAGAGTGCACTAGGCACAGTCGCTAGCCCATCTAGCCCATCAGTTAGGTTGACTGCGTTGCTTGATGAAACCATGACAAGTGTCCAAAAGACCACAGAAAACCAGCCTAAGTTTAGCACAGGATGTTTGTAAAAAGGTACATATAAATCTTGATTTAGTATCGTGTTACTATATAAAAAATATGCTATAACAAGTGCAGAGGCAAGCTGCATGAGTAGTTTTGATTTTGGACTCAAGCCAGAGGTGTTGTTTTTACCTACTACTTTTGATATATCATCTTTTATGCCGATAATCCCAAATAGTGCGATAACTCCAAAGCCGATTAGTGCAAAGATATTTGTCAGATTTATGCAAAACAGGATAGCGATTAATGCTGAAAAAACTATAACTAAACCCCCCATTGTAGGAGTTTTACCTTTTGCTTGATGAGTTTGAGGAGCCAAAGAGTATATAGGTTGATTTGCATTTTTGCTCTTTGCCCATCTTATGAATTTTGGCATTAAGTACATACTTAGGATGAATGAGATAAAAAAGGCTATACCTGAGCGGACTGTGATGTATTGAAAGATATTGATATGAGTTGTTTGGTAGAGCCAATATAGCATTAAAAATCCATTTATATTTTATTGAAAGTATTATTTTAGTAAAATATTGCTTATAAGACGGTAATTTAAAGGAAAAAAGTGAAAAAAGATATTCAAAAGACTGTTTTGGTTATCACAGATGGTATCGGTTACAATCCAAGCTCATTTGCAAATGCTTTTGCAAATGCTAAAAAACCTACCTATGATAAACTCTTTAAAGAGACTCCAAATTCACTTATAAAAACTTCAGGCTTAGCTGTTGGTTTGCCAGAAGGGCAGATGGGCAATAGCGAAGTAGGGCACATGTGTATAGGTGCGGGGCGAGTCATGTACCAAAATCTAGTCAAAATATCTCTCGCGATTAAAAATGATACTCTAAAAGAGAATCAAGCTCTAAAAGATATACTAAAAGTGCAGGGTGATATACATATTATAGGTCTTGTCAGTGATGGCGGAGTCCACTCTCATATAGAGCATATTATAGCACTTGCAAAGATAGCTAAGAGAGTAGGAAAAAGAGTCTATTTGCATGCAATAACTGACGGAAGAGATGTGAGCCCGACTTCTGGTATAGACTTTATGAAACAACTAGAAAATATTTGTGATGAAGATATAAAAATAGCTTCTGTTTGTGGCAGATTTTATGCGATGGACAGAGACAATAGATGGGATAGAGTACAAAGAGCATATGGAGCAATCGTCAAAGCGGAACTAAAAACAGATAAAAGTGTAGAGGATTATATAAAAGACTCTTACGACAAAGGCGTAACAGATGAGTTTATAGAGCCTGCAAGTTTTGCGCCATATGTCGGTATGAATAGAGATGATGGGGTGATATTTGCAAATTTTAGAAATGATAGAATGAGAGAGATTTCAAAAGCGATAGGTTTTGAAAGATTTGATGAGTTTGAGAGAAAAAATGGTGGATTTAAATCCATAACTATGACAAGCTACGATAGTTCATACCCCTTTGAAGTGATGTTTGCTTCAACTCCTCCTAAAAACACACTAGCAGATGTGATTTCTAGCAGTAATTTATCGCAATTTCATACTGCCGAGACTGAAAAGTATGCACATGTGACATTTTTTCTAAATGGTGGTATTGAAGAGCCAGATAGTGGAGAAAGCAGAGTTCTCATACCAAGTCCAAAAGTCTCTACTTATGATTTAAAACCACAGATGAGCAGTGAACAGGTAGGAGATGCAGTTTTAACGGCGATTAACTCAGGATATGATTTTATAGTGGTAAATTTTGCAAATGGCGATATGGTAGGGCATACAGGGAATTATGATGCAGCCATAAAGGCTGTAGAAGCGGTTGATAAACAGCTAGGCAGAATCATACAAAAATGTGATGAAAAAGAGTATGCTTTTATACTCACAAGCGACCACGGAAACTGTGAGCAAATGTCTAATGAAAAAGGTGAAATGCTGACAAATCATACAACATTTGAAGTATTTTGTTTTGTTAGAGCAAAAGGTGTGAAAAAGGTAGAAAATGGCGGCTTAAACAACATAGCCCCAACAGTTTTGAAATTGATGGGCTTAAAAATCCCAAAAGAGATGGATGAACCATTGATATAAAGGAATAAGTATGAAATTTACAGGTAAAAATGTTTTAGTAACAGGTGCTGCAAGTGGTATCGGTAAGCAGATTGCTATCACTTTGGCAAACAAAGGACTTAAAGTTTGGATAAATTATCGTTCTCGCCCACAAGAAGCAGATAGTGTAAAAAATAAGATAGAAAAGTCTGGAGGAGTCGCAGCTGTTATCGGCTTTGATGTGGCAGATGAAAAGGCTTTTATTGAGGGAATTAAAACTATAATAGAGAGTGATGGTGAACTCTCATATCTAGTAAATAATGCTGGAATTACAAATGATAAACTAGCCATTAGAATGAAACTAGAAGATTTTGAATCAGTCATAAAAGTCAATCTAACTTCAGCTTTTGTTGGTTGTAGAGAAGCTCTGAAAGTGATGAATAAAAAGAGATTTGGAAGTATTGTAAATATCGCTTCAATAATAGGTGAAACTGGCAATGTAGGTCAAGTAAATTATAGTGCTAGCAAGGGTGGATTGATAGCTATGACAAAAAGTTTTGCCCTTGAAGCAAGTAGCAGGGGCATCAGATGCAATGCCATAACACCAGGCTTTATAGAGACAGATATGACGCAAAATCTTGGTGATGAAGTGAAGAAAGGCTATACAGATAAAATTCCGCTTAAAAGGTTTGGAACACCAGAAGATATAGCCCAGTCAGTTGCATTTTTGCTTAGTGACAATGCCTCATATATCACAGGAGTTGCCTTAAAAGTAAATGGCGGTATGTACATGTAGCCTATTTTAAAGTTAATTTAGGTAAAATGGTGAAAATTTTTTAAAGGAGTTAGTGATGGCACTAATTGAAGAAGTAAAAGAAGTTGTTGTTGAGCAATTAAATGTAAATCCTGAAGAAGTAAAAGAAGAGTCAAAATTTGTTGAAGATTTAGGCGCTGATTCATTGGATGTTGTAGAGTTGGTTATGGCATTGGAAGAAAAATTTGATATAGAAATTCCTGATACAGATGCTGAGAAAATAATCACAGTGAACGATGCTATAAAATACATTGAAGAGCACAAATAAAAATATAATTAATTTTTCGCACTAGGCATATATTGTCTAGTGCATTTTTTGAGTGAAAACTAAGGAGTAATTTTGAGAAGAGTAGTTGTTACAGGTTTAGGCATGATTAATTCAGTCGGTTTAGATAAAGAGAGTTCTTTTAAGGCTATAGTTGAAGGAAAATGTGGCATTAAAAGGATTAGTTCATTTGATACAACTAACCATTCGGTAAAAATTGCTGGTGAGATAGAGGGATTTGATCCTAAAACTGTTATGAATCCAAAAGATGTTAAAAAAGCAGATAGGTTTATTCAATTGGGTATAAAAGCAGCTGCCGAAGCGATGGAAGATGCAAAATTTGACTCATTTGATGCAGATAGATTTGGAGTTAGCTCAGCTTCTGGTATCGGTGGACTCATAGCTATAGAAAAGAACTCTTTGGTTTGTGACGACAGAGGTCCAAGAAGAATATCTCCATTTTTTATCCCCTCAGCTCTAGTAAATATGCTTGGAGGTTTTGTTGCAATTGAGCACAAAATTAAAGGTCCAAATATATCTTCAGTAACTGCGTGTGCAGCTGGAACTCATGCTATAAGTGCAGCTGCCAAGACTATCATGATAGGTGGAGCTGATAAGATGCTTGTAGTTGGAGCAGAAGCTGCTATTTGCGCTGTTGGAGTTGGAGGATTTTCATCTATGAAAGCACTTTCAACTAGAAATGATGACCCAACTCATGCCTCTAGACCATTTGATAAAGATAGAGATGGCTTTATCATTGGAGAAGGAGCAGGTGCGCTGATACTAGAGTCTCATGAAGATGCAGTAGCCAGAGATGCCCACATATATGGAGAGCTTGTTGGTTTTGGTGAAAGTGGTGATGCTTACCATATAACCACTCCTGAATTAGGTGGTGCATATCGCTCTATGAAAGCAGCATATGAGATGGCAGGATGTCCAAATATCGACTATATAAATGCGCATGGAACAAGTACGGCAGCAAATGATAAAAATGAGACTGCTGCAGTTAAGATGCTTTTTGAAAAAGATATTCCTTTGATGAGTTCTACAAAAGGTCAGATAGGACACTGTTTGGGAGCAGCAGGAGCTATAGAAGCTGTTATATCATTGATGGCTATAAGAGATCAGATTTTACCTCCTACTATAAACTATGAAACTCCAGATCCTGATTGTGATTTGGACTATATACCAAATAGGGCTAGAAAAGCAGATGTAAATATCGTCATGAGTAACTCTTTTGGCTTTGGTGGAACAAACGGATCAGTTATCTTTAAAAAGCTCTAGGGAGAGTAAATGGCTACATATCTAGACTTTGAAAAAAGTATAAAAAACTTAGATGAAGATATATCAGATGCCAAGATAAAAGGCGATATATCAGCCGTTGAGATTTTACAAAAGAACCTTAAAAAAGAGATAGCAAAAGTATATAAAAACCTAAATGATTATCAAAAATTACAACTTGCTCGTCATCCTGATCGTCCATATACGATGGACTATGTCAGGCTTATTTTAGAAGATGCTCACCAAATACATGGAGACAGAGCGTTTAGAGATGACCAAGCAATCCTCGCATTTTTAGGCTATATAGGTGGGAAAAAAGTTATACTTATCGGTCAGCAAAAGGGACGAGGGACAAAAAATAAGTTAAAAAGAAACTTTGGCATGCCTCATCCTGAGGGATACAGAAAAGCTCTGCGTATCGCCAAAATGGCAGAAAAATTTGATATACCTATACTTTTTCTCATAGATACTCCAGGTGCATTTCCAGGTCTTGAAGCCGAAGAGAGAGGACAGAGTGAAGCGATAGCTAGAAACTTGTTTGAATTAAGTGATGTAAAGACAAAAATGCTCTCTGTCGTTATCGGAGAGGGCGGAAGTGGTGGAGCTTTGGCGCTTGGTGTTGCAGATAAAATAGTGATGATGAGATACTCTGTTTTTTCTGTTATATCTCCAGAGGGGTGTGCAGCGATTCTTTGGAATGACCCGCTTAAGCAAGAGAGTGCTACGAAGGCCATGAAGATAACATCCGAGGACTTATACAAGATGAAGTTGGTTGATGATGTTCTCGATGAGCCGATTATTGGAGCTCACAGAGATAAAGTGGCTGCCGCAAATGTTATAAAAGAGTATTTCTTAAATTTTATAGATGAGATGGATAAGATAAGCCCAGAAGAGAGAGTTAAAAGAAGAGTCGAAAAAATATTGTCCGTCGGTGCTTATAAAGATACTTCTAGCCCGATTTAAATCGGGCTAGAATATTTACACTAATGTAAATCTTTCCATAGTGATTTTTTCCACAATAGTGCTAGTATTGTAAATATTACAAAGAAGCCTATCACCTTTATACCTAATGATTCACGAGCTGGTTTGCTCGGATCTCCAGTCTCTTCTAGGTATGACATAACTTTTTCATATCCCTCTTTTGTCAGACCAACTCTTGGCATTGCAGTACCTTTTAGTTGGCTTTGAGGATTTTCTACGAAAGTTTTCATAAAGCCTTCACTTCTTGCTCTTATCATGATAGAGAGGTCAGGAGGAAGTTTGCCCATATATTTTGCTAGGTAAGATTGGTACTCTGCAAATTTTGTTTTAAATTTTAGAAGATCAACGTCCTGATTTGTAACAATATTTGATTTGGTTTTTGGAACAAAGCCTATTTGAGTCCATTTCCCATATCTGTTTGCATGACACCTACCGCAACTTGCAGTATAAGCCTCTTTTGGAGTTATCTCTTTTGAAGCTATAGATTTAAGGTAAGCTACCATATCAGCTACTTCTTGATCTCTATCTCCGCCTGCACCAGCAAAACTTGGCATAGGAAAAAATCTAGTCTTTCCATCAAACTTATGCTCTAACTTCATAGCTTTCACAGGATTTTTAATCATTTCAGCCAAAAATCTCTCATCAAGCATTGCTCCTACATTACTAAGGTCAGGTGGATTTACACCAAAGCTTGAGGCAGCTGCATTTGGATCCATTGGGGCTAGAATACCTTTGGATTTTATACTGTGGCATCCAAGGCATGCGCCTGCTCCCTTGATAAGGGCTTCACCTCTTTTTACATCTCCAACTTTTGATAGGGTTGGTAAATCACTATACGCAAAATTTTTATCTTCTACATGTTTGTGCATTTTGCTGTGCGCAAAAGGCTCCACTCCCCAATATGTGAGAAGTGCAAAAAATACAACTATTAACAGTATCCTTAACTCTTTCATTATCTGCCCCCTATCGGTTTTTCTAACTTGGTGACTATCGGTAGTGATATCCACAGCAATATAAAGAAGCTTGCAGCAATTGTGCCATACGTTGTATATACTCCAACAGGTGGTAGTTTACCAAGTATTGTAAGAGTAATCATTGTGATAAGCAGTAACCAAAACCATATCTTAAATATGCCTCTTTTACTTGCTGGCGCAACATTTGGACTTCTGTCTAAAAACGGAAGAAGCAGATAGATTACTTGTGCAAAACCAAAAGCAATAAGACCTGGATTTTTTGGAAATGGTCTTAGAACTTCGTAGCTCCACAAGAAGTACCACTCAGGGTAGATGTGAGTAGGAGTTTTTAGCCCATTTGCAGGATCAAAATTAACTGGATCCATAGCAAATTCATAGTGATAAAATACCAAATAAGAGAAGAAAATCATATAGCACCCTAAGATTAAGATATCTTTACTTAAGAAGTCAAATTGAAATCTTATGACTTTAGAGTGTTTTGTATCTCCAGAAAGATACTTTTCACTCTCCTCTTTAAAGTCAATCTCTTCACCATCTTGATTGTTAACATGTGGAACTCTAAGAGATGCAAAGTGAAGCAAAATCAAAGCCATTATAGCCAATGGAAGAAGCAGAACATGAAGCATAAAAAATCTTGTCAAGTATGCATCTCCCGGAACATAACCACCTCTTATCCACTCAACTAATCCATTTAGATTTAAAGCCCCTAGACTAAAGATGTTTGTGATAACCATACCTGCCCAGTAACTCATCTGCCCCCATGGAAGCATATATCCGCTAAAAGCTTCAGCAGAAAAGGTGACAAAAAGAAGCATACCAGAGATCCAAATCATCTCTCTACCCTTTTTATAACTACCATAATATATACCTGTAAACATGTGTATATATATGATAAGAAATACAACAGAGGCAGCTACGCCATGAATATGTCTCCAGAGCCAACCATAACCGACTTGACTCATGATAGTATAGTTTACACTATCAAATGCCAATTTTGTATCTGGTTTGTAATACATCAGTAGAAAAATACCAGAAATAACCAGCATACCAAAAGTGACTGCCAAAATCATACCCATTGCCCATAAAAAATTTATATTTTTAGGTATCCAATACTCTGTTGCTAAAGCCTTCTTAACAGCATCAACTGCTAGTCTTTGGTTTAGCCAATCATGGATACTTGTTGCTTTTGTAAAATGTGCCATCGATCCTCCCTTATACTGTTAAGCCAGCGGCTTTCATTTTTTTGAATGTTTCACCCTCTTCACCAAGAACCACCTTTGTTCCATCTACTTTAAAAGGTGGAATATGTAAAGGTATCGGAGGAGGAGCTTTTAACACACGACCTGCTGTATCAAACTGTCCACCGTGACAAGCACAGATAAATTTCTTCTTTTTTGGGTAATAAGAAGGAATACAACCAAGATGAGTACAAAGACCGATCGTGATAAGAAATCTATCTTTGCCTATTATAATATCTCTATCATCTTTTTTCATGTCAGCTGTTTTTTTCAAGATAAATATAGGTTTACCTCTCCATTTTTCTATATTTAAGACATTTGGTTGTGCACCGCTCACATCTATAGTTGTAAATCCTGCAGATTTGATACTTGGAAGTGGATCCCAAGTTCGTTTAGCCGCACCAAGAACCGCTATACCACCAAGAGTAGTAAAGCCACCAAGGGCAAGACCCAAGAAGTCTCTTCTCTCATTTTTTACTGCCATCTCTATCCTTTCAATTTCAGTTTACCTATTCTATCTAATTTTATTTTAAATTAGTATAAGCCATTATCGTACATAGAAATTTTAGCTAAATAGTATCCTTATACTGCAACAAGTCTAGTGGAATAAAAACTATTTTTTTGTTTGAAATTCAAATATAGCACCAACGCTTTTTGATGTTTTGTCTGCTATGATGTTGGCATTCCAAATCATATCACCAACTACACATGTTGGCAGTATAACCTCACCTTCGTATGTATTTTTTTTGATTTTTTTTAGAGATTTTTCTATGAGACCCATATTCATGTTTACTGCAAAAACTTTTAGAGATAGAGTTTTTGTCTTTATGCCCTGAGTCGTTACTGTCAGTTTGATAGGTTTTTTAAGTGGTATCTCTTTTGGGTTTATACTAAGGCTTATAATACTTCCATCTTTTAGCTTGACGCTACATGTTGATTTATGTAGATCGCAATCTCTGTTTTGTTTGACAAAACTTGTGCTTCCAACATACCATCTATAGATATCGCTTGAACTTATCAAAAAATACGCCAAAATTGCAGAAAGCGCAATAACTTCGAGTGCAAGTAGTTTATAAATTTTTTTTATTTTCATCCTATCATTGTAGCGTTTAAGGATTAAATTCATATTAAAACCAATATCATATTTTATCATATTTTTGACAGCTTACTTAAAGTTATAGCTCGGTAAAATACTAAAAAACAAATAAGGTTTGATAATCTGATGGCAATAATAACAGTCGATGGCAAAGAGTTTAATGTCAAAGAGAATGCACTGCTTATTGATGAGCTTTTGGCAAATGATATAGATGTACCCCATTTCTGTTATCATCCAGCTCTTGGAAAAGATGGCAATTGCAGGATGTGTATGGTAGAAATTGAGGGACAAAAAAGACCTCAGATAGCTTGCGATACACAGGTACAAGAGGGCATGATTATCCGTACAAAAGGTGAAAATATTGCTAGAGTAAAGAGACAAATGTTAGAGCTCGAACTCGTAAATCACCCGATAGATTGTCCTATTTGTGACCAAGCTGGTGAGTGTTCCTTGCAAAATTTTTATATGCAAACTGGTCTATATGACAGCAGAGTTGATGTCGAAAAAAACAGAAAACAAAAACATGTAGATTTGGGTGCAAATGTTATGCTTGACCAAGAGAGATGTGTGCTTTGTACAAGGTGTGTAAGGTTTACATCAAACATAACAAAAACTCATGAATTAGGTGTCGTTGTTAGAAATGACCACTCCTTTATATCCACATTTCCAGGCACTAAACTATCAAATCCGTATGCTATGAATGTTATAGATTTATGTCCTGTGGGGGCTTTGACTAGTAAAGATTTTAGATTTCACCAAAGAGTTTGGTTTTTAAAGCCACAAGAGGCGATA
>JALUXQ010000109.1 GCA_027013265.1 Campylobacteraceae bacterium
CATAAAAACCATATTTTTTTGCTTCATCAATATTTTGGCTGTTCAGCCCACCCGCTAGTATGATACGAGAGCAGTCAATGCCCTCAAACCAAGATAGCTCTACCTTTTTTCCAAAACCGCCATAACCATCTACAAAGGCATCAACCATCCTGTATGTACCACTATATCTTTGCAAGTCTTGTGCACAAGTCGCCCTTATGACTTTTATATGTGGTAACTCAAGATTTGTGTACAAATCCTCATCTGCATCAAAGTGAATTTGAGCTAGTGTCATGTCTGTTTTTTGGCTAACTTCATTTATCTTTGATGCTGTTTCATTTACAAAAAGTCCAACTTTTTCAACAAACGGGGGAAGTCTGTCCACTATATTTTTAGCAGCTTTTGGCTCTATATATCTAGGTGATTTTTCATAAAAGACAAATCCAAGTGCGTCTGCACCAAATTCTATCGCATTTAGGGCATCTTCAAGATTCGTAATGCCACAAATTTTTACTTTTTTAACCACTATTTTAGACTACTTATCGCATCTTTATAGGATGGATTATTAAAGACATAATTTCCAGCAACCACCACATCTACTCCAGCATTTTTCAGATCATCTATATTTTTATCATTTACTCCGCCATCAACTTCTATGAGCGTTTTTAGTCCTCTTTTACTTATCATTCCTTTTAATTTTCTAGCTTTTTCTATGACTGAGGGTATAAACTTTTGACCACCAAAACCTGGATTTACGCTCATCAATAAAACCATCTCCAAATCCTCTAAAAGATACTCTATCATCTCGGGTGGAGTGTGTGGATTTAGCACAATAGCTGGCTTAATACCATAGCTTTTTATCTTCTGTATCAACCTGTGAGGATGAGACTCTGACTCGATGTGAAAAGAGATAAACTCTGGCTCAAGCGGAGCAAAAAGCTCAACAAAAAAGGTGTTGTTTTCTACCATGAGATGGATATCTAGTGGCTTGGTTGCAACCTTTGCAACAGAGCTAACAACAACTGGACCGATAGTGAGATTTGGTACAAAATGACCGTCCATGACATCTACATGTATGTAGTCACAACCACCATCACATATCTTCTTAATCTCAATATCAAGTATCCCAAAATCTGCGGACAATATACTTGGAGCTATTTTCATACTGTTATTTCCTTACTTTGATAAAAACAAAATCATATCTTGATTTTCTATTTTAAAATTCGCTTGAACGCCTGTGCGCCCACTCTCTAACTTAACAATTTCAGATATCTTATCAAAAATCCTAGGCATTGTTATCTCTACACTTATGTGTCTGCTTTTTAGTTTTTGCATCACTTTCCCACCTATGACATTTGAAAACTCACTAAATGCATCGCTCAAATCTTCAGCTGAATAATCTGTCGGCATCAAAATCTTGCATACTTTTTTGACTATTTCAAACTCCATTATCAGTATAGAGACACAATTTATATCTCCATAAATCCCCATGATTGATGCTAGGTACTCTGTCTCTTTACTCTCATCAAATTTTTTTATCTTTACACTCTTTTTTTCCGCTTTTTTATCTGAAAGAACTTCTACAGTATGCACTGTAGAGTCTATGATTTCAGGCAAAATAGAGATTATCTTTTTGTTGATATTTATATTTTTTACATTTTTCAAAACTTCTAAATTTGCTTGATGGATATTTGATTCGTCTTCAAAAAAATTCTCAAGATTTTCATAAAGCATAATGCCAGCATCTTCCATATCGTTTGTCAAAATCTTAGTTGTTTTTCCAGCCTTTAACCCGCAAATAGCGATGCTTACACCATCTTCGGCACCATCTATAGAGAGTTTAGCCAAAAAATTTGCCCCATGTACATTAACAGATGTTACATCTTGGGCATCAAAACAAAAAATTCTAAATCCAACTTTGATAGCATTTTTGTGGTATCTCATATCAAAATTATTGGCAAATTCAGAGTCTATAAAACCCTTTAATGCATAAACTATGATATTGTTTTTGATAAAAACAGATACTTTTTTCTCTATGCTTCCTATGTAAGAGTTCTCTACTATATGGTCAAACTTTTTCCTTTTTGCTAAAAAATCATCTTTGTCTTTTGCTATCACTACTTCATGCTTTCTCTCTATCAAAGCCATAGCTAGTTGATTTTTTTGGGCAGGATCTTTAGAGTAGATAATTACCTCTTTTTTCTCAATTTTCTTAGTTCCGCTAAAAAGAAAAAGAGAGTCTTCGTTTTGTATCAGAGAAAAAGATACATCGTGAGAAAAAAGCTCTAGTATAAATGTAAATTTTTTACTATCATAATCGCAAAACCCAACAAATGCAGCACATTCATCTTTTAAAAAACTCATGCGATCTACTAGATACGCCATGCCTTTTTTATTAAAAAAGACAACTTTCTTCAAGGATATAAATATCGCCTCTGGTTTTTTTGAGAGTATTTCAGTCTCATCAACACCTGTGATAATCGAAGAGGCATTGTCTCCATCTATAAATCCGCTAGGATAAAAAATGGCAACAGAGTTTTTTATGACCGGTCTCATCTTTGGCTTAACTCTCTATCAATTTATAAAAAGTAGCAACATCTCTGTGGTCAAAATCTAGTGGAAAATCAAAAAAATCATTCAAACCACTTTGGATGATATATGGCTTGCTCATTTCATAGCTTAAAAGCAGTCTCAAAAAAGATAAAATTTTATAATCTTTTGAATCTTGCGATAACTCTTTTGATGAAATCATAGATATAAGATTTTGAATATTTTCACTAAACTCCCATTTTTTAGCTATTTTGGCAGTCACATCAAAGAGCGTCTGATCGCTCATCTTATAGAGTAGTTCATCAAAACTTATCTGCTTTGAACTTCTTAGCAACTCTACTGTCCCAGAAATATCTCGAAATAGCATCTCGCAAACAATCAAAGAGGCAGGAATCAAAGATATAAACAAGCGGGCATCTTTATCGCTAATCTTTAAAAAATCTAATATTTTATTCCAACTTACTATTAAGTTTGATTGTAAATCCTGAAATTTTCTATTTGAAAAATCAAACACTTCCCATTTTTTAGGGAGTATCAACAAAAGATAATACCCATATACTATCTGTCTAGCCCTGCTAAGTCCTAGCACACCAAATATCTGATGCGCATCTTTAATCTCATCTCTAAATCCAAATATCGGCTTGTTTACAATTGATGAGAGATACAAAACAAAAGCCTTATCTTCTTTAGCAACATTTGCAGCTTGAATCATATCCGATGCGTCCAAATATGCCAAACAGGATTTTATAACTTTGGGAATTGGTGGAATTGTGCTTATGTACTCTTGTATAATAGAGTCTGTGAGCATCAAAACACCTCCATATCATGAGAAATTTGTAGATTTTATCTTTAATTTCATAAAACCTTTATAAAATTTTGGTATAATGTCAGACTTATTAAAATCTAAGGAATTAAAAATGGCAAGAAGATGCGCGATAACAGGAAAAGGACCGATGGTTGGAAACAATGTCAGTCATGCTCATAACAAAACAAAAAGAAGATTTTTACCAAATCTAAGGACAGTAAGAGTTACTTTAGAAGATGGCACAACCAGAAAGATAAAAGTTGCTGCTTCAACACTTCGCACGATGAAGAAAAACGCTTAATCCTCCCCCTAAACGGGGATAAAAAGAGGCATAAGTGTCTTTACTTCAAAAAATAAAAAAGCTTTTACATTGGAGTGATAGAAAAATCCCCGCTATCAACTTAAATACAGAATTATACCAACAATTAAAACCATTTAGACTTCCACTTATCTTAACGGTTCTCATGATTATGATAGGAGCTCTAGGATATATAATAATCGATGATTTCTCTTTGGATGATGCGATATATCAGGCTGGTATCACATTTACAACTGTTGGTTTTGGTGAAATTGCACCCATCTCAAAGGCTGGCAGAATCTTTACGATAACACTCATAATATTGGGTTTTGGAGTCTTTTCTTTCTCTATTGGTATCTTAGTAGAGGTTCTAAACAAGGGAGATTTTGTAAGAATACTAAAGGAGCGTCAAATGCTATATAAAATAGCTAGATTAAAAAATCACTATGTTATCTGTTATCATAATGAGTATACAAAAGAGTTGACCCAACAATTCAGAGAGAATCACATCCCATTTGTGGTCGTAGCACCTGATAAAAACTTAGCAGAAATTGCTCAAAAAAACAGATATGTACATTTTGTTCAAGAAGAACCACACACCGAAACAGCTCTTCTAAAATCTGGTCTTTCAAGTGCAAAAGGGCTCATAACACTAAGCGAAAATTTAGCTGACAATATCGCTCAAATAGCAACAACCAGACTTTTTGAAAAAGAGATAGGACTAAAAAAACCATACTTTATAATGTCTCATGCGAACAACCAAAATGATATGGAAAAGCTAAAAAAACTAGGTGCAAATAGTGTCGTTTCAGCCACAAAATTGATGGCTCAAAGGATAAGTGCCATGAGTGTTAGACCTGATATGGAAAATATGCTTGAAAATATACTCTACCGTAGAGACATACCCTTAGATATGGAGGAGATTGTTGTACCTGAAAACTCTTGGCTTAGATTTAAAAAGATAAAAGAGGCACATATAAGAGAGGTAGTAAATGTGAGTATCGTCGGTATCAAAGATACGCATGGTAAATTTACCCCTATGCCAAAAGGTGACACACTCATAAGTGGCAATTCAAAGCTTCTAGTTATAGGCACGGGAGAGGGTATAAAAAACACAAAGACTATAGTAAGAAGCAAATACAAACCACAAGAGTTAAAATATGTTTAATTTAATTTCACTAAAAAACGGCATAGATAATGTCAAGGGTTTCAACAGTGGTGGTGTCAGTGCAGGATTCAAAAAAGATGGTGAAAAAGATGTTGGGTTTATCAAAAGTGATACTCTTTGTGATATATCAGCTGTTTTTACCACAAACAAATTTCAAGCTGCCCCTATAAAACACTTCAAAAAGTATAAAGAAGATTTTCAAACAAATTTTATCTTAGTAAACTCAAAAAATGCAAATGCTATCACAGGGCAACGAGGTATAGATGATATTGATTTTATATTTGAAAATATAAATATTCCAGACATAATCAACCCTATCATGAGCTCAACTGGAGTTATAGGATATCCACTGCAAAGAGAAAAAATCATAGATGCAGTTAACAGATTTGATCTAAATTCCAAGGATTCGGACTCTTGCGCTAGAGCAATTATGACAACTGACAGTTTTAAAAAAGAGATATGCCTAAAAGTAGAGTTAGATGATGGAAGTTTTTTTCATATAGCGGCAATCTGCAAAGGTGCTGGCATGATAAATCCCGCAATGGCTACCATGTTGTGCTTCATAGTCACAGATGCAAATATACCAAAAACAGATATGAGTGAGCTCTTAAAAAACAGCATAGATGACTCTTTTAATGCTATCAGCGTTGATGGTGACACATCTACAAATGATACTGTCTTCTTAATTGCGAATAAAACACAAAACTCTTATGACAAAACAGCTTTTCGTGAAGCTCTGAATTTTATAACCAAGAACTTAAGTCTTTTGATACTAAAAGATGGGGAAGGCTCAAACAAAGTGGTAGCTTTTGAGGTAGATGGAGCTCTCAGTAGAGATGAAGCAAAAAGAGCCGCATCTGCACTTAGTAACTCTTTGCTTGTAAAAACTGCTATCTTTGGGAAAGATCCAAATTGGGGAAGAATCGCCTCTACGATAGGAGCTTCAAATATAGCATGCGATGAAGAAAAGCTTGAGATTTACTATGATGATATCTTGGTTTATTCAAAAGAGCATCCAATTCTAGACGAACAAACAGAGCAAAAAGCATCTAAAGTGATGAAAAAAGAGTCTTATAAAATCACCTGCAAATTAAACATGGGTGTTTTTTCATACACTGCTTATGGATGTGATTTGAGCTATGAGTATGTTAAAATAAATGCAGATTATCGAACTTAAAGTATTTGTTTGATAGAATAGACTTGTTAAAAATAAGCCTAATACAAAAAACTTAAATAGGAGAAAAAATGTTACACGAATACAGAGATATCATTTCTGAAATCAAGACCAAAAATGCACACTTTGCCAAAATCTTTGAGAAACACAATGAACTTGACAAAAAAATCGAAGCTGTTGAGAGCGGTAGAGAATTTTTAGATGCAAATGAGCTAGATACATTAAAAAAAGAGAAGTTAAAGCTTAAAGACCAAGCATATGCCATGATTGTAGAGTACAAAAAAGAGAATAATCTATAAGCAACTAAAAAAGAGGGGATACATCCCTCCTATTCACTGCCCCCTAAAAGCCGATAAATTCAACCAAGAGGCAAGACATGATAAAATTTGAGAGAAATTTTTCTATCAACAATAGACACGAAACCATAACTAAAACATTTAAAAATCTACAAGAAGAGATGCAAAGTGACAAGATTGGATACTACAAGTTACCTAAAAGCTCACTAGAGATAATCAAAAAAATAGAAGAGATAAATATAGAAGATTTTTCGCAAATCGTGGTTATGGGAGTTGGTGGCTCAAGTCTAGGCATAAAGGCAATCGATACTATTTTAAGACCATACAAAAAAGAGATAAAAGAGATTTTGTATTTTGAAAATTCAGATCCTATCGGAATACGAAAAACTATAAATATGATAAAAAAAGAGGAGGCTATATTTTTTATCATATCAAAATCGGGTTTAACCATAGAGACTATATCTATATTTAAAACCATTATGAAACATTGTAAATTGGATTTAGAAAATGATGCAAGAAGAGTATTTGCTATAACCGATAAAAACTCTGCTCTTTCCACATTTGCCAAACACTATAAAATCACAGAGTTTAATATACCATCCAATGTAGGAGGTAGATTTTCTGTGTTTAGTGCAGTAGGTATAGCTCCATTGATGATGGCAGGATATGATATAAAATCCGTGCTAAAAGGGGCAGATAATTTTGTCGATAACTTCTTCGCAAACAAAGAGATGCATCTTTTGGAAAAGGCTTGTCATTTAAGCATGAATTTGGAAAATTCGCCCATAAATGTTATGTTTTCCTATGCGGATGGTTTAAAGGATTTTACAAAGTGGTACATACAACTGTGGGCAGAATCTCTAGGTAAAATTGATATAAACGGTAAACATATAGGTTTGACTCCAGTAGGTCTTACAGGTGCTACAGATCAACACTCTTTTTTGCAATTGATAGTAGATGGCACAAAAGATAAAAGCGTGACCTTTATAAAAATTGAAAATTTAGGGGATGATTTATGTGTACCCAATATCTCTTTACAAGGTATCGAAAAAACAAATTTTATGAATAATAAAAAGTTTAACACCCTAATCAACTCTCAATGTGATGCCACTATGCAAAGCCTTATAAGCAGAGGTGTAGATACAGATATTATCACTTTAGACTCTGTAAATGAAGAGGATATAGGCACACTATTTATATACTTCGAGATATTGACTTCTGCAGTTGGCTCCATGATGAATATAGATGCGTACAACCAGCCAGGAGTGGAATTTGGGAAAAAGATAATGTATGAAAAACTAGGCACCATAAAGCACCTCTAGTCTCTCATTTCTTGCTCTGTATATTTTAGCGTCCTTGGGTTCTCACCATTCCAACAACTGAATATACCAAAAGTGATGTATTCAGTTGGTGGATTAATAATAGACTTGTTGCAGTATATGGCGTATCCTTATACTGCAACAAGTCTAATTTATGTGTGAAAGTTAAGAGTATAATTGAACAGTTGAGTCTTTTGTGATAGTTCCACTTTTTATAATTTTACAATATAAACCTCTATGTTTTCTAATGAGTTTAGGTAGTTTTGTATCAAACACACTCAAGTGGTTACATATAGTACATCTCTCAGTAATCTCTATAGACGAATCACCAATTTTAAGTTTATCACCGATACTTAATTCATGCGGATCAAAATCGAAAATAATATTTTCACCATAGCTACCATTTTCTAACTTTATACCATTTTCTTGAGCTATACTATAAGATTTTAAACCTATCACCATCACTGTTTTATCTAGTTTATCGCCAGCAAATTTATCATTTTGTATTCCATGCCCTTCTATCAAAACCAATTTCTCAACCTTTGGACGAGGCAGACCAGAAGAACCTTTAGTTGCACTAAAAATCTCTAAGACCTTACCAAGCTCTCTATTACTCAATATGTTTTCCTTGAATTATTAGACTTGTTGCAGTGTAAAGTTTATGGTGTATCTTTATACTGCAACAAGTCTATTGTTAAAATATTATGGTATTATAATATCTATTGGTTTAAAATTTGCAAAAAATAATATTTTTTGCATAAATATTGAAAAGAAATTTGATTAAATATGAGATATTTTAAGTATTATTGAGTATATTTCAGATAGAATTATCATGTACTTTAACTCCACCGACTATTTACACCAACTTTTGATGTAAATAGTCGGTGGAGTAATAAAAGTTAACATCTCCTTAATATGATACCTATCGAAAAGGACTAGAGATATGGAAAAAAAAAGAGTCTCTTCATATTTGTTTGACTATAAAGAGTGGATAGTCTTTGTCAAGAGATTTATGCTGCTCATCATGTTAATGTTTGTAGCTTTTGTGCTTTGGTTTTTTCCGATTAGCCTTATTGTAGCTCCTTTTTACAGCATCACTACAGATAAAGTACCTGTCATCAAAACATACAAAACTCTAATCGGAGAGACTACCACAAATGCACTAAAGGGTGGATTGCAAAATTTACTAGATGAGGGCTTGGTCACAAATTTTGTGGGTGTTAGAACTTGGATAGACAATAAATACTACCAACAAGTCGGCGAAATTGAGATGTACCGAATAGGAATCTTCACCTTAGAAAACAATCTCGCAAGAAACAGGGGAACAGGTGGAGCAAATGAACATATCGTTCAAGCTCGCTCAGATATATATGCAGATTTTAGACTTCCTATGTTCACAAGCTATAGTACAAGAGTGAAAGAGGCGATAGCAAATCTTGACATATACCTTGCGCAACTAAAAGAGGATAAAAACAAAGACATGAGCCAAAAAAGAGCTGTCTTTATAGTCAACTCTGACAACCTTGCGGCAGCGTTAGATAAACTAAAACAGCAACTTCAGACAAATTTGATGTTAAAAACAACTTTTACCACCCAAGATGATAAATTTTATCGTATAAAAGGCAATTTGATAGCAATGTACTACATCCTAAAAGGTATCGATTTTGACTTCAAAAACAAGATGGTCGATAAAACATCTTATGAAGAAAATTTTAAGCCTATGATGGAGCTATTAAAGAAAGCGATTGCTCAAAACCATATAGTTATACTAGAGTCGTTTGGGCATCTTTCAAAACTTGTTAAAGATGCAAGTATGATTTCGCAAAAGATGGCAGAACTTAGAGATAAACTAAGGAATGGATAAATGGATATAATCATCTCATATTGTACTGCGTGAAACTATCTACCAAGAGCTTCCCGTGCGGAAGAGGAGATAAAAGAGGTATTTAGTGATGCAAATGTAACACTAGTAGCAGGAGACAGAGGCTCTTTTGATGTAAGTTTGGATGGGAAGCTAATCTTCTCTAAACTTTTAAAAGTGGGTACTTATATAGAGAGATTTCCAGACCAAGGTGAGCTGATAAAATTGATAAAAAAAGAGTTATAGATAGAAATCTAGAGTGAGCTAAAATCCAAATCTACCTCATCGATTTGCTCTTTGTTTAGAGCCTTTTTGGCATATTTTTTATATAGACCAGACTCATAGAAAAATTGAACCAAATCTCTATCTAACTCACCATCTTTTGCCATGAAGTATAAAATCTTCATAGATACTGAAAGGGGGTTTGGTTTTTTATAAGGTCTATCGCTCGCGGTTATCGCTTCAAAAATATCAGCAATCGCCAAAATTCTTGCTTCTAGGGATATCTCATCTTCTTTTAAGCCCAAAGGATAGCCTGTTCCGTTAATCTTTTCATGGTGAGCACCTGATATGTGAGGAATCTCTTTGTATTTATCAGGGAATGGAAGTCTGTTTAAAACCTCCATAGAGACTGTCGCATGTTCGTTTATAGCTTTTCTCTCATCTTCGCTTAATGTTCCTCTTTGGATACTTAACAGCTCCGCCTCCTCTTCTGTGATAAGATGAAGTTTTTCACCCTCGCAAACAATAGCCTCTTTAGATATAGATTTGATTTTTTTAACCATCTCTTTTGATAAAAATTCTGTTCCGACATTGTTTTTTACTACAATATCTAGATTTTCATCTATCTTTTTTTTCTGTTTCTCATACTCATCATAAGATATATTTTTTTTCAAAAATTCGATTTCTAACTCTTTTTTTATAGCCCATGCTCTTGTTTTTATAACCTCTATTCTGTCAAATAACCCATCTAACTTGGTCGCTTTATCTAAAATATAATCAGGCGTAGAAAGCTTTCCAACATCATGCATCAAAGCAGCAAAATTTATCTTTTTTATATCGTTTTTGCTGTATTTTACACTCTTAAAAACCCCTTCATCTTCTCCGACAGCTATCGCTAGCATCTTGCTTAAACTAACCATTTTATGTATGTGATTTGCGGTATAGGGTGATTTTTTTCTAAGTGCGTAGATGATACTGTTTAAAAATGCTTCGAGCAAATCTTCCAAGCTCTGCACAAGAGCTGCATTTGTTAAAGCGACTGCAGCTTGTGAAGCCAAAGATGATATGATATCCTCATCTTCTTTATTAAATGGTATCGTCTTATCTGTATCACTTAGCTTATTTATGATTTGCAAAACTCCTATTATCTTCTTTTCATGATTTTTCAAAGGCACTACTAGCATTGATTTTGATCTATAATTGTTGTTTTTATCAAATACTTTTGTACCAGCAAAATCATAATTCTTTGCACTATATACATCTTTGATATTTATAACCCTATCCTCAAGTACACAAGTTGCGGCAACCATTTGCAAATTTTTATCTCCATTATCCAAGTATAGTGGCAAACTTGGCCAATCTAACTTTTTATTTTTTCCTCCTAGACGTATCCCTAGAGAATCAGTTTGCACAACTTTAAAGTCCAATTCCCCTGTTTTTTCATTTAAGACATACAGAGTTCCACCATCTGCATTTGCTATATTTTTTGCCTCGCTAACTATATCTTCTAGTATAAAGTCTAAGTCATCATTTAGAGATAAGGACATACCTATCTTGTTTAACAGATTTATCTTCTCCACATAACTTAACTCTTTTTTAGATATAATTTTTGCTTTTCCTATGTCTATCGTCTCTTTTCCTTGCAGTATATTTTCTTTTTTTATATTGATATTTACTAGCTCTTTTATGATTTCATCTTTATAATTTGGCTTTAGATGAGTAACAAAAATCTCTACATCATCCCTAGTTAGTTTTTTAAGCTCTTGTTCTAAGAGGTTTGGTGTTAGATGGCAACTGGTCTTGGCAATACTATCTAAACTTGATGGAAAAGAGACATCAATTATCACAGATTTTATCTCTTTGTCACCATTTACAAGCTCCCAAGTTTTGTCATTTTTATATGTATCAGCAGTGAAAAGTATAGCGGAGCTACCTTTTTTGACTTTATAACCGCAACATGTCACTGTGTGATTTGAGGCAATGGGTGTCAAAACAACACCATCGACTTTTATGTTTTGACCAATATCAACTTCTATGTACTCTAAGGCTTTTTCTTTGCTAGTTGTTAAGTTTAGCATTGAAAAATCTGGCCAAATATCCCAATTAAATATGTCTCTTTTTAGAGTTTCTATAGTCTCTTTTAATCCATATATTCTTATAGGTTTTACTCTACTTTGAAACATAGAATCACACAAAAATGCACTATCTACAATATGATCTAAGTGTGAATGCGTTAGAAAAATATTGTCTATATATTTTACATCATCGCCTAAACCTTGTATAATATTTCCTGCGTCAATTACGCTGTGCTTTGAAATCTGTATACAGGTTGTTTGTGAATTTTTTCCTCTGTTGCCATAAGCTCCAAGTATCTTTATAGTTGACATTGCATTACCCCTATTTAGTTGTGAGTGTAAATACCCCATCAAATTTTTCTGGGGGATTTTCTATATATGCCTTGCATCTTTTTACATAAAGAGCATATAACTTTGACAAAGGCTCCTCTTTTAAAAGCTCATCAAACAAAACCAAAGCTTTGCTAAAATCAGCATCTTTATAAAAAGATATCGCTTCATTATACTTTTTTAAGCTTATATCATTATGCTGTTTATCCATCAAAATTTCATATATCAAGACTGGTCTATTTTTTCCTTTAACCCTTACTTTGTCTAACTCCCTCATATCGTAATCTTTTTGAAGCCTTTTTTTTGTAAATTCAGATATTATTATATTTGTACCATAAATTTTATTTAACCCTTCTAATCTTGCACCAAGATTTACATTATCCCCTATGATAGTATAGTCACTTCTACCCAAACTTCCCATCTCTCCCACTACCGCTTGTCCGCTATTTATACCTATACCTATATCGATACTAGGCAAGCCATCAATTTGCAGTTTTTCATTTAGTTTCTTTAGCGCTTTCATCTGCTCTATTGCGCTTTGCACCGCACAATCAGCATGGTTTTTTACCTCTAAAGGAGCATTCCAATACGCCATGATAGCATCTCCTATAAACTTATCTACTGTACCTTGATTTTTTGTGATAACCTCTGTCATGGGAGTCATGTAGAGATTTAAAAAAACTATCAATTTTTTTGGATTTGAAAATTTCTCAGATATAGCAGTAAAACCTCTAATATCACTAAAAAATATGCTTACTTCTCTCTGCTTGGCTTCTAATATATCTTTATCTCCTTGTCTTATCAGACTATCGGCCACAGCAGATGAAACTTTTTTGGCAAATTTATTTTTTATCATCTCTTTTTGCTTTGACTCAAGAAGATAGTGAAGTGAGGTTAAAATCATGTAGAGCAAAAGTGCCGCTGTTAATGGGTAAATTATATTTAAAATTATGCCCTCTTTTGTAAAATAGTAATAGAAAACAAAAATAAAAGAGATTATGGATAGTGATGATAAAATTGCTGTCCTCAGTGCCCCTAAAAATGCAAACAGAAAAACTATAACAAACAATATA
>JALUXQ010000110.1 GCA_027013265.1 Campylobacteraceae bacterium
AATCTCTTCATGAGTATCATAATTCTCAATTACGACTTTTATAGGGTTAAGTACACACATAACGCGAGGTACTTTTTTATTTAAATCATCTCTAATGCAAAATTCAAGTTGCGATACATCGACCATTGAGTTTGCTTTTGCTATGCCAATTTGGTCGCAAAAGTTTAGGATGGATTCTGGTGTGTATCCTCTTCTTTTGTACCCTGCGATTGTAGGCATACGAGGGTCATCCCAACCACTCACCTGTCCGCCTTCGACCAACTCCAAAAGCTTTCTTTTGCTCATGACTGTATAGTTGATACCCAACCTTGCAAACTCATGCTGATGGGGGCGAGGGGGCTTGAGTCCTAGAGTATCTAGCACCCAGTCATAGATAGCACGATTGTTTTCAAATTCAAGTGTACAAATAGAGTGAGAAACACCCTCAATATAATCAGATAAACAGTGAGCAAAATCATACATAGGATAGATACACCAATCATCACCTGTCCTGAAATGGTGTGCATGCCTGATACGATACAAAAGTGGGTCACGCATCTTCATATTTGCCGCACTCATATCTATCTTGGCTCTTAAGACATGCTCGCCATCTCTAAATTCACCATTTTTCATCCTCTCAAAAAGGTCTAGATTTTCTTCAACAGAGCGATTTGCATATTTGCTTCTTTTTCCAGCTTCTGTGACAGTACCTCGATATTCTCGCATCTCTTCTTCGTTTAGACTATCGACATATGCTTTGCCCATTTTTATAAGCTTTATGGCATAATCATAAAGACGAGGGAAGTAGTCAGAAGTAAAATGTAGATTTTTGCCCCAGTCGAATCCTAGCCAATGTACAGCATCTTTAAGAGCCTCAACATACTTGGTGTCCTCTTTGCTAGGATCTGTATCATCCATTCTAAGATTGCAGTATCCATTATAGTCTCTCGCAATACCAAAATTTATATATATGGACTTTGCATGTCCGATATGCGGAAAGCCGTTTGGTTCAGGAGGGAATCTAGTCACAATCTCTTTGTACTTACCTGATTTCAAATCCTCATCAACTATAATGCGTAAAAAATCTTTGTTTTTTTTCAATCTTCTGTCCCTTAAAATGTATAGCTTTTTGCTTTTAGCGAAGCGTGTGTGTAGTCACAAAATGGTTTGTTTCGTGATGCTCCGCATCTACATAGGCTAAATTTTTCTCTATTTGCATTTGTTGACCACTTGTCTACTTGTATAGAGACATTACCTTTTACATTGATTGGACCGTTTTTGATGATATTGATTTTTATTTCGTTATATTTTTCTTGGTGAATTTCTTGGTTGATTTCATATGCCAAAGCTCCAGATGGACAACTTTTTACCGAATTTTTGACCTGTTCTATATTGTCATTATCTGGAAATATCCAATCTTCACTGGCATTTTTATATATTTTTGGAAAATTTCTTACACAATTTCCAGCTCCTGCACAGATGGAGCGGTTGAATATGATATTTATATCTTTACCATCGTATCTTTGTATAATCTCCTCGTCCAGTTCGTTTTTGGAGCTAAAACCTACAGCTTTATGGATACCATCACAATATGGTTGCTCTTTTGATTTTCCGCATACACAAAGTACAGTTGTCTTTTTTGCGTCCAAAGAGTTGCCATCTGTGCCAAATATTACATTTTTATATATATTTTTATCACCATCAATTTTTATCTTTACTGGACCATTTGCACTAAATTTAATATTTACTTCTTTCATAACTAGCCTCTTTTTATTTTAATTCTTTATCATTATGACATAACTATTGTTAAAATTCAAAATTATATATCTTCTTTATTTTGGTTTAATTATATTTAGCTATACTTTTCACTATGAAAGATGATTCGAGTTACATCTTTATCTTGCGTTATATTGGTGACCTTTAAATCGACAATAGACCACTAGAGAGAAACTTCATATTATATTTTCAACAAACATCTCTTTTTGAGATGAATTTAAACACAAAGGGCATTCAAATGGCAGAAGAGTTATTAAACGGAACAGTAAAATGGTTCAACAGCGAAAAAGGTTATGGATTTATCGAACAAGAAAATGGTGGAAAAGATGTATTTGTACATTTTCGTCAAATCAACAATCCAGGTTATGATAGAGTTTCATTAAATGAAGGACAAAAAGTTACTTTCACAATAGGTGAAGGACAAAAAGGTCCTCAAGCGGAAAATGTAACACCACTATAAATACTTATTAAACCCCATTTTTGGGGTTTAATCTACTTTCAAGAACTCACATACTTTTTAATTTTTATAATTTTTTTTCAAATCGCAAGAGC
>JALUXQ010000111.1 GCA_027013265.1 Campylobacteraceae bacterium
AGTTTCTTGTTATATTACTGATTTTCCTGAAAAACAACTCTTAGGCATCAAAGGTATCATTCCTGTACCACATCTTGGAGCATCAACTCTAGAATCCGAAGAGAATTGTGCTGTAATGGCGGTTGATGAGATAAGAGAATTTTTGGAGAATGGAAATATAATCAACTCCGTAAACTTTCCAAATGCAACAATGCCAAAATCACAAGAGAATCAAAGACTTGTAATCGCCAATAAAAACATCCCCTGTATGATAGAAAATATAACATCTATTTTAGCGGAAAACAATATCAATATAGTAAATATGCTAAACAAAAGTAGAGGCGATATAGCATACAATATAATCGATATAAATGGTGATACAGACAAATATTTGATCGAAAAAATCAGAGATATAGATAAGGTTATATTTGCGAGGTTGCTAAGGTGATTATAAAAGAGTTTCAAGAGTTTGCTGAATCAAGAACGAGAGCGAGAGCATATTTTTGTTATCTATTCAGCAGAAATATACCAGAAAAATTGCCTTCTGTGGACATAAAGCAGATAGAAAAGGCTCTGGTTAAAATTGTAAATGAGATAGATGATTTTGAAGCTCTATATATCTTGGATCATAATGGCATACAAGTATCTGATAATATAACCAATAAAGATGAATTTAGAGGCTTTAAAGGCAAAAATAGAAGTGATAGAGCATACTTTTACAAAGCTATACAAGAAAAAAGATGTGTTCTTACTGACCCATATCCATCGTCACTTACCAACAAACTCACAGTTACTGCTGCATATCCTGTCTATAATGAGAATGATGAATTAAAATATGTAGCATGTTTGGATATACATCTAGGGGATTTACTAAAAATAAGCCAACCCACAAGGACTCAGTCATTTTTCGGAAGTTTTACTAAGATAGCATATACTATGTTCTCCATCGCACTCTTGTCTATCGCTCTATTGCTTTTTTACAACAGCATGGAAAATCTCTTAGCAAATGGAGTATTGCAGGCGTTGAGAAATATAGACATGATGTTTGAATCGACTATACTTTTAACACTCTCTTTAGCTATATTTGATTTGGTAAAAACTATATTTGAAGAAGAGGTACTCGGCAGAAATGAGCAACACCAAGCTCACAATATACATAAAACAATGGTCAGATTTCTGGGTTCTATAGTTATAGCCCTTGCCATTGAGGCGCTCATGCTAGTATTTAAGTTTGCTATAACAGATCCTAAAAATATTCTTTCAGCCATCTATCTTATAGGTGGTGTATCTATACTATTAGTATCTCTTGCTCTTTATGTCAAGATGGTATCTGCAAAAAACTAAGAGCTACAAAGTAAACTTGTAGCTCTGTATCTTTTAAGACATTGCCTCTTTGGCGTATTTTACTCCTAAATCAAAAGCTTTTATGTTTGCTTCATGAACTTTTCTAGGAACTTTTTCTAGTGTAACTTCCATAACTAAATCAAAATCAAGTACTTTTGTCATCTCCATAGTGATTCCAAGAGCAACGACTGACTGAGTGATAACATTTCCTACCTCTTCTTTGGCGATAGTGATTAGTGGAATTTCAAAAATATTCCACTTTTTTCTATCTTCATCAGTTGGGGTCACTAGGTTTGGCTCAACTACTATGTTGCCACCCTCTTTAACACCATTTTTAAACTGGTCATAGCTGACTTGTGCAGTCGCAATCATAAACTCAATCTCACCCTCGTTCGCATATGGGTATAGAATTTCTGTATCATCGAGTAAAATATCAACCTTAGTAGGCCCTCCTCTTACTTGAGATGTATATGTTGCTGATTTAACACCATAACCACCACTTTTTATCTTTGCTTCAGCCAAAATCTCACCTGCTAGGATAACACCTTGACCACCGACACCTACAAATCTTAATTGTCTTCTCATCTTAGGTACTCCTTACAGTTGAACTTTTGTTTTATTTTGCGCAGCTTCTATGACTTTGCTATATGCTTCACAATACTCTAATGCTTCTTCATCTTTTTTCAAAACACCTAATGGAAATTTACCTATCTTATCTTCGTCACTTAGAGCATCAAACTTCTTTTTAGATATAATTATATCATTTATCCAATCAAGTGTCTGTTTTGCTTCACCCATTTTATTTTTTCTACCGAGATTTATATGGCAATTTGAGAATATATCAAAGAAAGAGTATCCTTTATGCTTAAATCCTTCGACTAAAACTTTTTCCATCTTTTTAGGATCCAAAACTGATTCACGAGCAACAAATGAAGCTCCAGCAGCATCAGCTAATTTTGCAGCATCAAAAGTTGGATCTATATTGCCGTATTGCGCAGTTACTGTCCACATGCCTTTTGGCGTAGTAGGACTTGTTTGCGAATTTGTCAAACCATATATAAAGTTATTTATAACTATATGATTTAAGTCTATATTTCTCCTGCAACCGTGAATTGTATGGTTTCCACCTATCGCCAAACCATCACCATCACCAGTCACTACTATAACATGTTTATCAGGATTTGCCATTTTTATACCAGTTGCATATGCTATAGTACGACCGTGCGTAGTATGTACCGTATTGCAATCTATATATGAGCTAAATCTTCCACTACATCCGATACCTGCAACTATACATACATCATCCATATCCCATCCCATTTTATCAATAGCACGAATTACAGATTTTAAGATAACACCATCTCCACAACCCCAGCACCAAAGTGTTGGTAGTTTATCTGTTCTTAGATATTTTTCATAATTAAAAGCCATATTACATCATCTCCTTAACTTTTGCTACCATATCAGTTGGTGCAATAGGACGACCATTTGCTTTATGAAGGGTTGCAAAGTCATCTCTAGTCGTTACTTTTTGAATCTCATCTAAATATTGTCCCATATTAAGCTCTGTTACCATAATCTTATCAAATTTCTTACCAATTTCTTGGAGTTTTTTAACAGGGCTTGGCCATATAGTTATAGGTCTAAAAAGACCGGCTTTTATACCATCTTTTCTTAGCTTGACAACAGCCTCTTTTGCACCTCTACTAATGCTTCCATAAGCAATAATGCAAACTTCTGCATCATCAAGCATAAACTCCTCGTGCTCAATAAGATCTTCTGCTTTATTGATTTTTCCCATCAATCTCTCTATATTGTATTCACAAATATCACCATCTTCAGTTGGAAAACCTGTTGGTCCATGGTGAAGCCCTGTGATATGATAGTGATAACCCTTAAAGAAAGGGTTTAAGACTGCTGGAGTATTAGGAGCTGCATCATAAGGTTTATACTCTTTCGGATCTCCTGTGAACTCTTTTCTGTTAATAATTGATTTCTCGACATCTTTCAAATCAGGCAGTATCGCTTTTCCAACCATATGTCCTAGTGTTTCATCTAAAAGCAAAAATACTGGTGTCATATACTCTTCAGCTAAATTAAATGCTCGAATTGTTTCTGTATAACACTCCTCTAAACTTCCTGGGCAAAGTGTTATGGAGGCAAAATCTCCATGTGTTGGATGTTTTGCTTGACCAATATCTGCTTGAGATACTCTTGTTGGAAGACCTGTACTTGGTCCACCTCTCATAACATTTACAATTACTAGAGGAACTTCAGTTATAAATGAAAAACCAATTTGTTCTGATTTCAGAGACATTCCAGGACCACTTGTTGCTGTCATGGCTTTTACTCCACTCATCGAAGCTCCAAGAGCTACGCTAATTCCACCTATTTCATCTTCCATTTGTATAAAATGTCCACCAACTCTTGGTAATAAAACACTAGCTTCATGTGCTATTTCACTTGAGGGTGTAAGTGGATAACCTCCAAAAAATCTACAACCACACTCAATAGCTGCTTTTGCTACAAGTCCGTTACCATTTGAGATTACTTCTCTTGCCATCTATTCTCCCTATGCACTTAATTTTCTATAATGATTATTTTTTACTGCCTCGGCTCTCTGTTTTGCCTCATCAGTAATCTTTGCAAATTTAAATTCCCCTCTTTCCGCTACATATATAGCAAAATCAGGGCAATGCAATTCGCAATCCCTACACCCAATACATGCATCTGGATACTCTACTTCTATCATAGAACCCAATATAGAATCAGGTGCTGGAACCATTGCTAGAACACCTGCTGGACACACGCTTACACAAACATCACAGGCCTTGCATCTATTAATATTTACCCATACAGGGGTGCTTTCTGGAGCTACCATGTTACTCATATTTTATATCTCCTTGTGTTTTATATTGTTAACAACAAAAATTACGCTTTACTTTACTAAAGCATTGCTTAAAAGTTTATTTACTCAACACCTCTTTAACTTTTTTGCCAATTTCCGCTGGTGATTTTACTACCGCTACCCCAGCGGCTTCAAGAGCTGCCATCTTTTCGGCTGCTGTTCCTGCACTTCCACTGATAATAGCACCTGCATGTCCCATTCTTTTACCTTTTGGTGCTGTTTGACCAGCGATAAAAGCAACAACAGGTTTGCTTACATTGTTCTTGATAAACTCAGCTGCTTGAATCTCTAAATCCCCGCCAATTTCACCTATCATAACGATTGCTTCAGTTTGTGGGTCTGCTTCAAACATTGTCAAAAGTTGTATATAGCTAAGTCCGATAATTGGGTCTCCGCCTATACCAACTGCTGTTGTTATACCATATCCAACATTGCATACTTGATTTGCACCTTCATAAGTTAGAGTACCTGATTTTGATATAAGCCCAACATTTCCTTTTTTGAAAACCATACCTGGCATGATGCCTATCTTGCACTCTTCGGCAGTGATAACTCCTGGACAGTTTGGTCCTATAGTCTTCATACCGCTTTTTACAGCATATGATTTTGCCATCATCATGTCTCTTACTGGTGCACCTTCGGTTATGATTACAGCCAATTCTATACCTGCATCAGCCGCTTCCATAACAGCATCCCCTACAAAAGCAGGCGGAACAAAAATCATACTAACCGTAGCCCCTGTTGCCTTAACTGCTTCACCAACTGTGTTAAATACTGGTTTTCCAAGGTGAACTTGTCCGCCTTTATTTGGCGTAACACCACCAACTATCTGTGTACCATAATCTATACACTGTCCAGCATGAAAAGTACCCTCTTTGCCTGTAAAACCTTGAACTATAACTTTTGTATCTTTATCTACCAATATACTCATACTATTCCCCTTTTGCCGCTGCAACTGCTTTTTTTGCACCATCGCCTAAGTCAGTTGCTGTTATTACATTTTCTATATTTGCATTTTTTAAAATCTGGGCAGCTTCAGGTGCATTTGTTCCATCAAGTCTAACAACAACAGGCACATGTACATCTACGAGTTTTGTAGCCTCTAGTATTCCGTTTGCAATTCTATCACATCTAACAATTCCACCGAAAATATTTACAAAAATTGATTTTACATTTGGATCTCTTAAGATGATTTCAAAACCTTTTGCTACAGTTTCGGCACTAGCTGTACCGCCAACATCCAAGAAGTTTGCAGGAGTTCCGCCAACATAGTTAATAGTATCCATGGTCCCCATGGCAAGTCCTGCACCATTTACCATACATCCTACATTACCATCTAGTTTAACATAGCTTAGTCCAAACTCTCCAGCTTCTCTCTCGGCTGGATCTTCTTCGCTAATATCTCTCATAGCTTCGATATCAGGATGGCGTCCAAGTGCACTATCGTCAAATCCCATCTTTCCATCAAGTGCGATAAAGTCTCCAGCACCAGTTTTAACAAGTGGATTAATCTCTATCAAGCTTGCGTCATTTTCCATATATACTCTATAAAGTGCTGCTGCAAATTTTATAAATTTTCCAACTTGCTCTTTTGGAAGTCCTAATCCAAAAGCTAGTTTTCGACCATGAAAACCTTGAAAACCAATAGTTGGGTCAACTGCAACTTTTATAATTTTTTCTGGAGTCTCGCTTGCTACTTTTTCTATATCCATACCACCTTCGGTTGAAGCCATTATAACTGGCATCTCTTTGGCTCTATCTAAGACAACACCTAAATAAAGTTCATCCGCTATATCAGCACCCTCTTCTATATAAATCTTCTGTACAAGTTTTCCCTCAGGTCCTGTTTGGTGAGTCACTAAAGTCATACCAAGAATCTCTGTTGCTAATTCTCTTACTTCATCTATACTTTTTGCCAGTTTTACACCACCGCCAAGTCCTCGTCCCCCAGCATGAATTTGAGCTTTCACAACCCAAATCTTTCCACCAAGCTCTTTGGCGTTTTCAACTGCTTCTTCAACACTAAATGCAACTTTTCCTTTTGGAACGGGTACATTATATTTTGCAAATATCTGTTTTGCTTGATATTCATGAATATTCATATAGTCTCCTTAATTTACTATTTTATGACTCTTTTATCTCATACTTTGCACGACCTATTTTATAAAGATCTCCGCCATAGGTATCATTTACAACTGTTAATGGAAAATCAACTACTTCTAGCTTTCTTATGGCCTCAGGTCCTAGTTCTGGATATGCTATTACTTCCGCACTCTTAATCTGTCTAGCCAAAAGTGCTCCTGCACCGCCTGTTGCTCCAAAATATACAGCTTTTGATTTTATACAAGCATCTATAACATCTTGATTTCTTTTACCTTTTCCGATCATCCCCTTTTGTCCCATCTCGTTGATGAGTCTAGGAGAGTATGAATCCATCCTATAGCTTGTAGTTGGTCCTGCACTTCCTATCGGATCACCTGGTTTTGGAGGAGTTGGTCCAACAAAATATATAACAGAGCCTTTAATATCAAAAGGGAGCTCTTTTCCCTCATCCATCAAGTCTATCAATTTTTTATGTGCTGCATCACGGGCTGTATAGATAATCCCGCTTAGATATACGATATCCCCTACTTTTAACTGTACTACATCCTCATCACTTAGAGGTGTTGTCAAATGATATGTTTTACTCATCTTTTCCTCCTTATAGTTTAAAAGATGTATGTCTGCTACTGTGGCATTGTACATTTACGCTAACAGGCAAACTTGCTATATGGCAAGGGTTTGCTTCGATATGAACTCCGAGAACCGTCTCTCTTCCACCCATACCCATCGCACCGATTCCAAGGTTATTGAGCTTAGTCATAAGTTCGCCCTCCATGTCATTTAGAGTTGCATCTTCATTTGTTGTACCAACTGTTCTAAACAGTGCATGCTTACTTGAAATCGCAGCTTTTTCAAATGTTCCACCAATTCCAACACCCACTATGATAGGAGGGCACGGATTTGGTCCAGCATTTGAAACACACTCTGTTACAAAATCTATTATCCCTTCTCGTCCAGCAGCTGGTGGCAATACTGTAGCACGACTTACATTTTCACTTCCGCCACCCTTTGCAGCATACTCTATTTCAAGTCCATCGCCTGCAACTAAATCAAAATGAATGATAGCAGGCAGATTATATCCAATCTCATCTTTTAGATTTGCCCTGGTATTCCAAACGCATGTCGAAGCTCTAAAATATCCCTCCTCGTACCCTATTCTGGTTCCTTCGTTGATAGCATCTTTAAGAGTACCTCCAACAACTTTTAAATCTTCTCCAACCTTTACAAAGAAAACCGCCAAACCTGTATCTTGACATAATGGTCTAGCTTCACTTGCAGCAATATCGGCATTCTTCAAAAGTTGCCTAAGAACCTCTTTGCAAACGGGACTCTCTTCCTCTTTATAAGCTTTATTAAGAGCCGTGAGTGCATCTTTAGGTAAGTTTGTCCCGCTATATATGATATTATCTTTAACAGCTTTTACTATATCCTCATATTTAATTTCTCTCATATTTTTCCTCTCCGAAAAATTTATTTCCATAAAGCACCTCTATAGTCTCAGCGACTGATGATATACTATGAGCAAACTGTTTTTTCTCACAGGAATCTAATGAAACAGTGATTATCTTCTCTGCTCCATTTGCGCCAAGCATTACTGGTACGCCACTAACTACATTTTTGTATCCATATTCACCCTCAAGAAGAGTTGCGCACGAGTAAATCTTCTTTGAATCCCCTAAAATTGACTCTATCATGATAGCAGTGGCCTTACCAGGAGCTAAATATGCTGAAGTACCAAGGTATTTTACTATTTCAGCTCCTCCATGTCTAGTTTTTTCCACTATCTCATCTATATCATCTTCACTTAATAAATCATGAAGAGGAACTCCTGCAACTGTTGAAAACCTAGGAAGAGCCACCATAGTATCCCCATGTCCACCGATGACAGTTGATCTTATCTGACCTGAACCAAATCCAAGCTTCTCCTGTATAAAGTGGGTCATCCTAGCACTATCCAGGATTCCAGCCATCCCTATAACTCTGCTTTTTGGAAAACCAGACTCTTTTAAGGCAACATAAGTCATAGTATCAAGTGGGTTAGATACTATGATGAGTATAGACTCTGGTGCTACCTTTTTAACTTCACCTATAACCTCTCTCATGATTTCAGCATTTTTTATGAGCAAATCATCTCTGCTCATGCCCTCTTTTCTTGGAAATCCAGCTGTTATAACAACAATCTTGCTATCTCTTACATCTTCATAACTTTCTGCTACGCTGACGCAAGTATGACTTCGCATAGCTGCTGCTGCTTGATTCATATCAAGTGCCTTGCCTCTTGCTCTTTCTGTGTCTCTATCCACTAAGACTACTGAATGTGCCATACCATGCATAGCAACAGAATATGCAACTATACTTCCTACATTTCCTCCTGCTCCCACAACCGATACTTTACTTTTTGCACTCATAAGACTGTTCCTAAATAGAATTTATGATAGAGTTGAGAGTAGAGCTTGGTCTCATAGCCTTGCTCGCCAATCCATCATCTGGCTGATAATAACCACCAATATCTTTCTTTTCTCCTTCAACGCTAAGTAACTCTTCCATGATCTTCATCTCATTTAAATCTAGTTCATCCGAAACCAACTTAAATCTCTGCGCTATCTCTTTTACTTCAGAATTTGCCAAAGCCTCAGCCCAATACTTAGCTAGATAAAAATGGCTCGCTTTATTGTCTGGCTCTCCTGCTTTTCTGCTTGGTGATTTGTTGTTGTCAAGGTACGCAGCATTGGCTACATCTAATGCATTGGTTAGCGCCTCTAACTCTTTTGAAGGGTGTTTTTGATTTATATATCTAAGTGATTCTGCCAAAGCCAGAAACTCGCCCAAACTATCCCATCTAAGATGTCCCTCTCTTAAAAATTGCTCTACATGTTTTGGTGCACTTCCGCCAGCTCCCGTTTCAAAAAGACCCCCACCAGCTAGTAAAGGAACGATAGAAAGCATTTTTGCACTAGTTCCTAACTCTAGGATTGGAAATAGGTCAGTTAGATAATCTCTAAAGATGTTACCTGTTGCGCTAATCGTATTTAAACCAGCCCTTACTCTTTTTAGTGAGAACTTCATGGCTTGTTGAGGAGAGAGTATATAGTACTCTATTGGCTCTTTTGCTAGATGAGTTGGCAGGTATTCACATACTTTTTTTATCATATTTGCATCGTGTGGGCGATTTGAGTCTAGCCAAAACACAACAGGCTCACCCGTAAGCTGCCCTCTTTCATGAGCCAATCTTACCCAATCTTTTATGGGGATATCCTTTGCTCTGCTCATTCTCCATATATCGCCTTTTTGTACATTAAAGCTCATAAGAACTGTGCCATCACTATCTTTAACCTCAACTACTCCATCTTCGGCAATCTCAAAAGTAGTTGGATGAGAGCCGTACTCTTCAGCTTTTTGTGCCATTAATCCTACATTTGAGACACTTCCCATAGTAGTTACATCAAATTGCCCATTTTTTTCACAATCTAGTATAGACTCTTCATAAAATGTTGCATAACTTCTATCTGGAATCACAGCCATACACTCTTGAAGATTTCCATCTTTATTCCACATGCAACCACCATCTCGCACAACTACAGGCATTGAAGCATCTATGATGATATCATTTGAAGCATGTAGGTTTGTAATACCGTTATCGCTATCAACCATGGCTATATTTGGTCTTGATTCGTATTGTTGAACTATAGCATACTCTATTTGTGCTCTCTTATCTTCTGGGAGTTTATCTAGTTTTTTATATAAATCTCCAAGTCCTAAATTTGGATTTACTCCAATTTCTGCAAACTCTGGAGCAAATTTTTTAAACACATCATTAAAAAATACACTAACTGCATGCCCAAACATAATAGGGTCACTTACCTTCATCATCGTAGCTTTTAAGTGTATAGACCAGAGCATATCTTCATCTTTGGCCTCTTTGATGGTTTGTGCTAAAAACTCTTTTAGAGCATTTACAGACATAAAAGAGCCATCTAGCACCTCTTTATCAAGTGCATCAATCTCTTTTAAAAGTTTTCCGTTTAATTCAATTCTTACTTTTCCGTCACCATTTTTTACAATAGATTGCTCATTTCCATAAAAATCACCACCACTCATATACTTAACACAAGTTTTAGCATTTTTTGGAAAATCTCTTAGTCTATGTGGATGTTTTTTTGCATAATTTTTAACTGCAAGTGCTGCTCTTCTATCAGAGTTTCCCTCACGAAGGACTGGATTTACAGCACTTCCCAAACAAGAGGCGTACTTAGTATGCAGTGCTTTTTCTTCATCATTAGTCGGATTTTCTGGATAGTCTGGTAGATTGTACCCTTTGCTCTGCAACTCTGCGATACAAGCTTTTAGCTGAGGGATAGAGGCTGATATATTTGGAAGTTTTATTATATTGCCCTCTGGTTCATGCACTTCATGACCTAAATAACCCAAATCATCATTAACTTTTTGCTCATCATCTAAGATATTATTAAATGTAGAAATCACTCTTGATGAAAGTGAAATATCTCTGTTTTCTATATCAACATTTGCATACTTTGTAAATGCTTCAACTATTGGAAGAAGTGAATATGTTGCAAGTGCTGGCGCCTCATCTACTTTTGTGTATATGATTTTTGGATTTGATTGACCCATTTTTTCTCCTAAATTATAATCTAACTAAAACGCAAAATATAGTTACGCTCTGGTTATTCTACCGCTTACTTTATAAAAAATATCATAAAAACTAAATTAAATCTTATAAATTATTTAACAATAATTATAATACCTCATCTTTTTAACTCTCTAACATACTTTTTATGTTTAGAGTATGTAGATGAAAAACTATGTATCCCTTTTTTGTTTTTAACAAAAAAAAAGTAATTTGTCCTCTTTGGAAAAATTGCGGCAAGCAGTGCCTCTTTGCTTACATTGCAAACTGGAGCATTAGGAAGTCCAAAGAATTTATAGGTATTATACTTAGTTTTATCTTCTTTTATCCTTTTGGATGTTATTTTTTTATGAGAATATAGACCATAATTTAAGGCTCCATCCATCTGCAATTTCATGCGTTTTTTAAGTCTATTGTAAATTACTGATGAAACGATGGGCATCTCTTTGGCATTGGCTGACTCTTTTTGAATTATCGATGCGACTATTAGATATTTGTACCATCTTCTTTGATTATACTCACCAAATATCTTCATGGAGTGCTCTTTTTGAACTTTTATGGAACTATTTACAAGATAGTATATCAAGTGTTTCTCACTAATTCCCATGGGGATATTATAACTATCTGGCACAAGCAAACCCTCTTTGAAGGGTGAAATCTGTCTAAATATCGAATACATTTTATTGTAATCCAAATTAAACTGTTTTGCTGTCTGCTCAAGAAAAATTTTCGTAGTCTCACCTGGTATTAAAGTCAATGTTTTAACAGCTGCTTTAGAGTGTGACAGTTTATACAAAAAATCTCCTCTACTAAGCCTATTAACTCCTATATCTACCCATCCTGATTGTGGCTTCCCTATGAAAAAAAGCATGTATTTGTCTAACTCTTTTATGATTGCGAAATTATTCGCTTGTAAGTATGATATAATATAGGATACAGAACCTTTTGGAACAAAAACAACTTTGCTTGATTCCATGGGCTTTACCAAATGAAAAACAAGAGACAATATGATAATTAAAGCAACATCACACATCATGAAAAAAGTTTGGATACTTTTTTTACTTATCATTCTGATTCCCATATCTGCTGTATTTATTCTAATTCATGGCGTAGAGATAGACAATATCGCTTTGCCAAAACTAAAAGTTGAAAGATTATATATAAAATTAGATAAAAAACTAATTGTTAGAGCAAATAAGATAGTATTTAAAAGGGAATCAAGAGCAAATACTTCGGTTTATGAGATAAATAAGATGTTCTCTTACCTCAAATATCTAAAACCTATTTTTAAATCCATCTCTTTAAAAAACCTTGTTTATAATGATGAAAAAGTAAACATCTTGTATAAAGATGATATTTTTTATGTAGATAGTAAGTTTCTAACTGTTGATGCAAAAATCTCCAAACACAATAAAAATATAATTTTAGATTTGAAACAGATGATTCTAAAAGACTATCAACTAGAGCTAGTAGGGGAATTAAATCTCGATTTAAAGAACAGAATTTACAACTACAACGGAAAATTAAACTTACTAAATATAGATGGACATTTAAAAGCAAAAGTGGAAAAAGATAGGCTTTTTTATGAAATCAAAAGTAAAACATTTGATTCATTAGTGCCAATTATGAAGTACTTAAAAAAAAGAGTTTTCATAGAGCCTTTGGCTAGAGCTTGGATTTATAAAAAAATCGTAGCAAAAAAGTACAGGTTGAACTATCTAAAAGGGATGTTTGATTTAAAAACAAAAGATTTTTTTCCAAAATTTATGGATGGAAGCGCTAGTGCTATAGATGTAGATATAAAGTTTCATCCAAATGTCACAAAGGCTCATGCTAAGGCAATAGATATAAAATTAAAAGATAATGCACTTATATTTCACCCAAAAATTCCTACATATGAGGGCAAAAGTATAGGTATCAATGATATACATATATACAATTTACTAACTACTAAAAACGGTATAGTAGTTGATATCA
>JALUXQ010000112.1 GCA_027013265.1 Campylobacteraceae bacterium
TAAAAACTACCGCAATAAACAGTCTGCTTGAAAAAAGAAGTCTTCTCTTCTCTATGCTTTTGCCATACAACTATAAAAACTCTGAGATAGTAGGCTCTATAATCACAAATAATTACCCTGTAAAACCAAAGAAAAAACTCATAGTGATAGTTGCCTTCGTAACTGGCTTTATAGTCTCTGTGTTTTTGGTGTTTTTTATGGAATTTATCCAAAATATAAAAGAGGAGAGCAGATAATTGAAAATGGTGTATAAAATTTTTGCAAGTGATTTGAGATGATAAAAAAGTGTCTATTCCCTGCGGCTGGTTATGGGACTAGGTTTTTACCAGCTACTAAGGCTATACCAAAAGAGATGTTGCCAATATTGACGAAACCACTTTTACAGTATGGAGTAGAAGAGGCGATGGATGCCGATATATATACGATGGCTATAGTCACAGGTCGAGGTAAGAGAGCTATAGAGGATCACTTTGATAGATCGTATGAACTAGAGCATCAGATATCCGGTACTTCAAAAGATATTTTAATGAAAGATATAAGAGAGATTGTGCTTAAATGCACTTTTAGTTACACTAGACAGATAGCGATGAAAGGGCTTGGACATGCCGTGCTGACAGGAGAAGTTCTCATAGGAGATGAGCCTTTTGCTGTTCTTTTGGCAGATGATTTATGTGACAATGTCGGAAAATCTGTACTCAAACAGATGTCAGAAGTCTATAAAAAATTCCCAGAGCACTGTATTGTAGCAGTTGAAGAAGTTCCAAAAGAGAGTGCAAACAGATATGGTATAGTAGAAGTTGAGCCCTCAAGAGAGAGTAGCTCAATATTTAAAGTTGTAAATATGGTTGAAAAGCCAGAGATAGATAAAGTCCCAAGCAACCTAGCTATCATAGGTAGATATATCCTCATGCCAGAGATATTTGGGGTTCTTAAAACTACAAAGCCTGGAATTGGTGGAGAGATACAGATAACAGATGCTCTTTTGACTTTGGCAAAGCAGGGCAAAGTTTTGGCATACAAATTCAAAGGAAAGAGGTTTGATTGTGGTAGCGTCAATGGTTTTGTGGAGGCTACAAACTATTTTTATGATAAACATGATAATACCTGAAAAAAAGGAGAATTATGCCAAATAGAGAAGATGCTTTTAAACTACTCAAAGAGTATAATGGAGATGCTTTAGTCACTCATGGGCTTGCTGTTGAAGGAGCTATGAGGCATTTTGCTAGGAAATGGGGTGAAGATGAAGAGAAGTGGGGGATAGTTGGTTTGCTTCATGATTTAGATTATGAAAAGTTCCCTGATGAACATTGTCATAAAACAAAAGAGATTATGGAGCCACTTGATTATAGTAAGGAGATTATCAGGGCTATCATGAGCCATGCTTATGGGATTTGCACTGATGTTGAGCCGCTTTCAAAAATGGAAAAAACTCTTTATGCCGTAGATGAACTCACTGGACTTATCACTGCTTGTGCGCTTGTAAGACCTTCAAAATCTGTAATGGATTTGGAGTTAAAATCAGTCAAGAAGAAGTTCAAACAAAAGTCTTTTGCAGCAGGTGCTAGCAGAGATGTGATGAAAAAAGGTGCGGATATGCTTGAGATGAGTTTGGATGAGCTTATAAGTGAAGTGATTTTGTCTATGAGAGCAATTGCTTCAACACTAGGACTTTGAGATAAAAACACAACTGATGTAAAACATTAAATTTGTTGTATTAGTTTCTTGGTGGACAATAAATAGTAATAAGCTATTTATCTATTGGTTTGTATTGATTCACAATTATTTCACTTTTTAATTTTATACTTCTATTATAAAAACAAAAAAGGAGTTTAAGATGAAAAAGATAGTTTTAGCGATATCAACAATGGCTCTAGTAACACTTACAGCACAAGCTAACTCTTTTTCGGTGAGTGATTATGTGAAAGTAGAAAAATCTAAACCAAAGTATGAAAATGTTATCCGCAGAACTCCATATGAAGAGTGCTGGGATGAAAGAGTGCCTGTTAGGCGTAATTATCACAGAAGAGGTGGCGAAGACAATAACGGCTTAGGCACTTTGATAGGTGGAGTTGCAGGTGGAATCCTAGGGCATCAAGTCGGTGGAGGAAGTGGCAAGACAGTAGCTACAATAGGCGGAGCGATAATAGGCTCAATCGTGGGAAACAACCTATCAAAAAGAGACTATAGAGATAACGGATATGAATATACAACTTACGAGACAAAAAGAAGGTGTAAGACAAGATATGACGAACGCTCTCAAAGAAAATTTGTAGGATATAAAAATATAGGGCACTATAGAGGTAGACAAGTTGTAAAGTATTCACAAACAAAACTAAATTACATACCAGTTACTATAACTGTTGACTACTAGATAAATGCCCCGCAATAGTGGGGCAACCGCTAAATTGCTCTCACATTATCAGATTGTTAACAAAGTTTGGATAAAATTCTTTTAAATTCGAGGCAGGGGAAGCAAAATCAAACAACTAATCAAATTTTTTCTAGATAATCCAAAGATGAATTATGCTCTGTTTGTACTGATAGCATTCTTGGGCATATACTCTTATACTCATACTCCAAAAGAGATTTTTCCAACATTTGATTTGGATAAGATAAAGATTTCCGGCTCTTATGCTGGTACTTCCATCGACATTATGGACAAGATTGCAGTTCGTGAGATAGAGGACAGAGTCAAGGGATTGGAGGGGATAGATGATATGACTTCTGCTATAACTCCTGGTTCATTTGTTATTATTTTGGATCTCATAAAGGGAGTAAATAAATATAACTTGGCAGACAAAATCAAAGATGCGGTAGCAGATGCAAAGCAAAATTTTCCAAATGATATGAATGACCCAAAAGTTACTGTACTAAACACCACTAAGGCACTCCTCACTCTCTCTATGTCGTCGAGCAAAAAGAGTTTATCGCAATTAAAAGATATAGCAGATAGTATAAAAACAAAAGTTTTAGGCGTCAAAGATGTCTCAGATGTTACGGTTTATGGCGATTCTGATATGTATTACAATATTCTAATAGATGAAAAAAAACTTGAAGCACTTGGTATCAACAAAACAGCATTTTTAGCAACTCTTGGCAATATCTCATATATTTTCCCAGTTGGTAAGATAGAAGGAAAAAGTAAACACTTTTATATCTCAACTTACAATGGTGCAAAAACTGCAAAAGAGATGAAAGATACGATAATTTCAATAGGTGGAAAAAAGATATATCTAAGCGATGTAGCAATCGTACAAAAGAGATATGAAGATTCAACAACATTTTCAACGATAAATACTAAGCCATCACTAAATCTAGCAATCACACAAACTGAAGACGGCAATGCATTGGTTGCGACAAAAAATATTGAAAAACTGAAAAAACAGTTAGAGAAAAAGTATAAAAATGTTATCTTTACCATCAGTGACGACAACTCTTCAAAGATCAAAGACAGGCTAAATGTAGTTATATCAAATATTCTTTTTGGTATTATTTTGGTGACTCTACTTCTCGCTCTTCTTATCAACCCAAAGATGGCATTTATAGTTGGTCTTGGAATCCCAACTTCGTTTATAATGGCTGCTATATATTTTCATCTGTTTGGCTATACGATAAATATGATCTCTCTTATAGGGGTACTTCTTGCACTTGGAGTTTTAGTTGACGACGCCATAGTTGTGGCTGAAAGTATCCAGCAGTATTTAGAAGAGGGATTTTCTCCAAAAGAAGCGGCTCTAAGAGGGAGTAGTGATGTAGCAAAACCAGTCATCATGGCCTCCATCACCACCCTCTTTTCGTTTATACCGATTTTGATGATAAGTGGAACTATGGGAGAGTTTATCAAGCTTATACCAATAGCAGTTTCAGCCTTACTTGTAGCTTCTTTGATAGAGTCTTTTATCTTTTTGCCTCTTCATGCAGCACACACACTAAACAATAAATCAAAAGTTCTTTCATGGGAGAGACCAAATAGAATCTACAGCTACATTATTCACAAGCTCATGGTTTATAGAAAAACTTTTCTATTTGCTTTTTTGGTTTTAGTTCCACTTTTGACTGCGGTTGGTGTTAAATCTTCAAGATTTCAAATGTTCCCAAAGTTTGACTCTACTACGATGCAAATATCCTTAAAGATGGATATAAATACTCCTATCGAAGAGACATATAAAAAAGTAAATCTTATCGCAAATGCACTATATAAAAATAGAAAAAAGTTTTATATAAAAACAGTCTCAACTATAGCAGGATATCGAAGAAATACAGCGGGAAGCAGTGAAAATTACCCTTATGTAGCATATATAAATATAGAGTTGTACAAACTAAAGCCGCAAGATTTTGTTAATAAATATATCACGCCAAATCTAAGTCTATATTATGATAAAAAAGGCAGAATTAGAGAGAAAACATCCCAAGATATAGCAAAAAATATAAAAGCTTTTTTTAAAAAAGAGAAGTTTAAGAAAAAACTAAATCTCCAAGAGCTTTTTGTAGCAGAAAGGAGAGCAGGTCCCGTAAAAACAGATATAAAAATAGGAGTTATTTCAAATAACACACTAAAAACCAACCAAGCGATAAAAAATATTGAAAATGCACTAGGTAAACTAAAAGGTGTCAAGAGTATCTCAAATAACGCACATGCTGGTATAGATGAGATAAAATTAAAACTAAATAGATATGGAGAGGAGCTAGGGCTTAATGAAAGAAGCATAGGATCACTGCTCTCAAATTTTTTCTTAGAGAAAAAGATAAGTACGGCACTTGATGATGAAAATCTTCTTGATATAAAGGTGCAAAGTATCGATAAAGATGATATAGAAAGATTGAAAAATATAAAAATTCCACTAGAAGACGGCAAAAGTGTATCTTTGCATGAAGTGGCTGATTTTGCGATAAATAAGTCGTTCGAGAGAGTTAGCAAAGACTTTGGAGTGAGAACATTTTATATATATGCCAATGTAAACCCTAAGATATTAACTGCAAATGAAGCCATAGACAAAATTCAGCCGACTCTTTCAAAAGTAGAAAAAAGCGGTGTAACCTTGAAACTTTTAGGTGAAAAAAAGAAAAATGCTGAATTAAAAAGTGACATGATGAGTGCCTCTTTTGTCGCTGTTCTTCTTATCATCTTGAGCTTATTATATCTTTTTAACTCCTTTAGAGATACTTTTATCATCGCCTCTGTTATGCCTTTCTCTTTTCTTGGAGTTATAATAGGACATCAAATAATGGGGCTAAACCTCAGTATGCCTTCCATCATAGGTGCATTAGGACTCGCAGGAGTTGTCATAAATGATGGGATTTTGATGGTCACATATCTAAGAAAAACAGAAACACTAGATGAGTTTTTTGCAGAAGCTAGCAAGAGATTAAGACCGATATTTTTGACTTCAATCACGACCCTTATAGGTCTTTCAACCCTAATCTTTTTTCCAACAGGACAAGCTGTTATATTTCAGCCTCTAGCAGTATCGCTTGGTTTTGGGCTTGGTTGGGGAACGATACTAAACCTTATCTATGTACCAACTCTGTATGCAGTGCTTCATAGAAGAAGATATAAAAAAGGGTTAGCTAAGTTCTGATATATCTGCTTAAACCATGTATGTTTTAGAGGTGCCTTTAAGTTAATTTTGATATAATAATAACATGTACATAAAATTTTAGTATAAGTTAAAATGAAAATTACATTATGTATGGTTGGTTGTAAAATGGTCAGTATCGTGAGATTGTTATATATCATTATTTTTAGTGCTTTATTGTTATTTGGTAATAATAAAAAAATCCAATCTAAGCATATATTGGTGCTAAATTCATATCACCAAACTTTTGGCTGGGTTAAGGATATTCAAAGAGCCATAGATGATGTATTGAAGCCAATAAAAAATAACTATATATTACATGTTGAAAATATGGACACAAAAAGGATATATAGTTCTGCATACATAAAAGCTTTAAAAAATATATACCAGATAAAATACAAAGATATTAAATTTGATATTATTTTGGCTAGCGATAATAATGCTTACGATTTTTTAAGACACAATAGAGATGATATTTTTGGAGATGTTCCTACTCTATTTTGCGGAGTTAATTTTTTTAATGATAATGATATTAAAGGGTTGCACAACTTCACTGGAGTTGCAGAGAATACCGAGCCAAAAGGAACAATAAAATCTGCTTTAAAAATGTTTCCAAATACAAAACATGTTTTTATATTAAATGATTATTTAAAGACAGGACAAGCATTTACACGCATAACTATCAAGGCTATTAAAGATTTAAATTTAAATTTAGATGTGAGAATTATAGAAAATTTAACCAAAAAAGAGCTACAAGTAAAATTATCAAAATTACCCAAAAATAGTATTGTGATACTCGGAACATACTTTCAAGATAGAGATAAAATATACTATGACTTCAAACAAAGCGGAACATTCATACCTAAATATTCAAATGCACCAGTATTTTGTCTTGTTGATCTTTCATTAGGTTATGGAGTAGTAGGTGGAAGCTTAGTGGGAGGATATTATCAAGGTTTTGCTATGGCAAAAATGGCAAAAAAAGTTTTAGAAGGAGCAGATATAAATACTATGGCGGTTGCCAAGCACGGTTCAACTAAGTTTGTATTTGACTATAATGCATTAAAAAAATATAATATAGATTTTGATATATTGCCGAAAAATTCTAAAATTATTAATAAGCCTATACCCTTTTTTCAACAGTATAAACTTGCTATAGAGATAGCCTTATTGATTATAACCATTTTAATTATCGCTATTATTGTGTTATTGGTGCAAAATAGGAAAATAAAAATAGCCCAAGAAAAACTTAAAAAAATTCAACTTAATCAAAAACAGTTGATTTATGAGAGGACAAAAGAGCTAGAAGATCAAAAAGAGTTTGTATCTTCCATTATCACCAGCTCACAAGATGCCCTTATAGTTATAGATAAAACATCAAATGTGACCATGTGGAATGCTTCAGCTACAGTTATTTTTGGATACACAGAAGAGGAGATGGTCGGAAGTTCTGTTGAGAAGATTATTCCCGATGAGTTTAAAAAGTTGCATTTTGCAGGAGTGAAAAGGGTTAGTGAAAATGGTGAAACAAAACTTTTAGGAAAAGGAGCTATAGAGATAATAGGTGTACACAAAGATGGGACTATTAAAAATATAGATTTAGCCTTAAATAGTTTTATGATTAAAGAGGAGATATTCTATAGTGCAAATATTCGTGATATAAGCGATAGAAAAGAGTTAACAGATAGGATACAAAAAGAAAAAGAGTTTACGCAAACCATAGTGGATTCACAAGAGCAACTTATTCTCACCACAAATGGAGAAAAAATTTTGACTACTAATAAAACATTTTTAAATTTTTATGCAGTTGACTCAATAGAAGATTTTATGCAAATCTATGATGCTAGATGCATTTGTGATACTTTTGATAAAAATGCACCAGAAGGCTACCTTCAAAAAGATATGGGTGGGGAAATTTGGATAGATTATGTGATATCTAACTCTTCAAAAATACATAAAGCAATTATAATAAGAGATAAAAAACCTTTTATTTTTTCAGTATCTGCTACAAAACTTCCAGGAGATAATGAAACTCTATTGGCAGTTTTTACAAACATTACAGAGATGGAAGAGGCAAAAAAAGAGGTAGAGATACTCCATAAACATACCAAAGAATCCATAGAATACGCTTCTCTCATCCAAGGAGCAGTAGTCTCTAAACCTGAAGACATAAATCTATTCTTTAAAAGTAGTTTTGTCTATTGGATGCCGAAAGATACAGTAGGTGGAGATATTTGGTTGCTTAAACAGCTTAGGCATGAAGATGAGTGCATCTTGTTTGTCATTGACTGTACAGGACATGGTGTTCCAGGGGCATTTGTAACCATGATTGTAAAATCGATTGAAAGAGAAATAGTTGCAAATCTAAAAAAACACCCTGAATTTGATATATCTCCAGCAATTATCATGTCTCACTTCAACAAAACAATGAAAATATTACTCAAGCAAACATCTAAAGATAGCCTCTCTAATGCAGGATGGGATGGAGCAATTATCTACTACAACAGAAGAGAACAAGTCCTTAAGTTTGCAGGTGCCAAAACACCGCTATTTTATATAGATAAAAATGGAGAATTTAAAACTCTCAAAGGAAATAGATACTCTGTCGGTTATAAAAAATGTGATATGGATTATGTTTACAAAGAGAGTACCATGCATGTTCAAGAGGGTATGAAATTTTACTGTACTACCGATGGTTACTTTGACCAAAATGGCGGTGAAAAAGGTTTTCCATTTGGTAAAAAAAGATTTGAAAATATCATTAAACGCAACCATTCAAAACTTATGACTAAACAGAAGGATATATTTGTACAACAGTTGCAAGAGTATGAATCTCAAATACCAAATAACGATAGAAACGATGATATAACGCTTGTTGGATTTGAGATAGGGGCAAAATCTAATATAGTAGATGATGTTGCAATAGTAAAATACAAAGGCGTAATGACTCAAAGTGTTATAGCGTCGGCATTGGAGAATATCGAAACTAGCATTGCAAATATAGGTCTCATGGGGACTATATCAACAATTACGATAGATTATTGTCGCAATATGATGTACTACCCTAAAAATGAAGAGGCTGGCTCAAGACAGATAGTCCCCATAGGAAAAATAGATGTGCAACTTACAAATAATAACTACTATGAGATAGTAGCTACAAATATTGTAAGCGTTGAAGATAAAGAAAAGATTAAATCAAAATTGGTTGAAATCAAAAAATTAGATAAAGAGGGTATCAAAAAAAGATATAGAGAGCTAAGAAGAAGTGGTGCAAGGGGGCTGAAAAAACATAAGGAAATCGGTCTATATAAGATAGCAAGAGTTTCAGATGCTATTGAGTATGATTTTATTCGTTTAAACGAGGATAAATATACTTTTATGATGAAATCAATTGTTAAAGCAAAAAAGTATAGAGGAGGTTTATGTTGAGTAAATTATTTGTTTTTATCTTGCTATTAAATAGTGTTATATTTGCCGATAATTTGGTGAATATTTGTGATGATAAAAGCGAATGGCCACCTTATTCGTATTATCAAAGAGTTAATGGAAAAATAGATAAAACAAAATTAACTGGAGCAGTAACTGAACTATTGAGTAAGATTTTTAAAAGTATCGGTATAAAATATAAAATTGATATGATACCTTGGAAAAGATGCCTTTATCTCGTTGAGCACTATAGTAAAACAAACAAATATGAAATGTTTATAAATGGAAGTTATTCAAAAAAGAGAGTTGAGAAATACGATATAACAGAGCCTATTTATTATACAAGCAAGGCTATCTTTTATGCAATAAAGAAGTTCCCAAATGGGATTTTAAAAGACAATAAATTTGATATAAACAGATATAAACTTTGTGATGTTCATGGGTATAATCTTGATGTTTATTATAATGAATATGGACTAGATAAGAATAAAAAAGTTGATCAAGGAGCAAGATCTGTTTATGATGTATTGAGAAAAGCACAAAGGGGAAGGTGCGATGTATTTATAGTGTCTTTGCCAGTAGTTTTGGGTGCTATTTCGATAGGAAAATATAGTATGCCAAAAGGTGTTAAATATCAAAAATATTTAGGTATCAAACCCACTCCTTTTTATATATATGTTTCAAAAGAGTCTCCTAGAGCTAAAGAGTTGATTAAGAAGATAAACAGTGCAATAGTGGCACTAAAAAAGAACATGGAATATCAAAAAATTTTTGATAAATATATAAAGTGATAAATCTGTATGAAATCTCTCGTATTTAAAACTTCATTTTTTATCATTACTTCATTAACAATAAGCACGATTATAAGTGGTTACATAAATCATGAAAAACAGTTTGCATTGATCAAAGAGTTGAAGAAAAATCAAAAAGATTATATTTTGTTTCAACTTAATAGAACTCAAAATAATTCAATCAAGAAAGAGTATGAGATTTTAAAAGAGTTTGCTTTGTCTGCAACATCCTCTTTTGCTGATGCATTATATAACATTGATGAAGATATAGCACAAAACAGCATAAAGAGTTTCCTAAAGAAAGAAAATATAATTGCTGTTGAGATATATGATAATGTATCAAAATCAGATTTTAAAGCAGGATACAAAAAAGCTGGAAAAAACTATATATCCAATCAACTGCCAAGAGAGTTTTTAAAAAAGCAATTTATCAAATATGATTTATATGGTGATGGTAGAAATATAGGATATTTGAAAATCTTTTATGATAATGACAAAATTTATAAAAGAATTAGATACTTAAAAGAACATGATTTACAACTTTTTAATAGACAATCTAGCCAAATAGATTTAAAAATAAAAAAATATTTAAGAGAGCAAATTATCGATTTTGTAATTAATGGAGTAGTAATAATTTTTATTATAGTTGTTTTGTTGGGAAAATTGATCAGCAAACCACTGTTAAATTTTCAAAATGGTCTCCAATCATTTTTTGAATATTTAAAAGATCCTAAGAAAAAAGTGGTACCAATTGCCATAGACACAGAAGATGAATTTGGACAAATGGCAAAATCTGTTAATGAAAATATAAAAGTAAGTATGAAATTACATGGTGAAATATCAAATTTAGTTTCAATAGTAGATAAGTATGTGATAATGAGCGAGGCTGATAATGAAGGAATAATTACAAAAGCTAGTGAAGCATTTTGTAAGATAAGCGGATATACAAAAGAAGAGTTAATAGGCAAACCTCACAATATTGTAAGGCATCCAGATATGCCAAAAGATTTATTTCAAGAACTTTGGGAAGCCATTAAAGCAGGAAGTGTCTGGAGTGGCGAGATAAAAAATAGAAGAAAAGACGGTAAGTATTATTGGGTTTCTGCAATTATTACTCCAAAGTGTACAGATATTGGAGCAAGTTGTGGATATACTTCAATCATGCATGACATAACGGACAAGAAAAGAGTTGAAGATTTAACCAGAAATCTTGAAATTAAAGTGGTTGAGAGAACACAAGATTTAGAAGAGGCAAAAAAGGAGATAGAAGAGATTCACAGTCATACTAAAGACTCTATAAAGTATGCATCACTTATTCAAAATGCCTTAATTCCAGATAATAAACTCTTTAAAAATTTTTTCAATGATTATTTTGTGATATGGAGTCCTAAAGATATAGTTGGTGGAGATATCTATCTTTTTGAAGGATTAAGAAAGCAAGATGAGTGTTTGTTGATGGTGATTGATTGTACTGGTCATGGTGTTCATGGGGCTTTTGTTACTATGCTTGTAAAAGCGATAGAGAGACAAATAATTGCTAAGATTAATTATAGTAAAGAGGTAGTTTCACCAGCAAATTTTCTAAGTATTTTTAATAGAAATATGAAAACTCTTCTAAAGCAAAATTCAAGTGATTCTGTTTCAAATGCTGGTTTCGACGGAGGTATTCTCTACTATAATAAAAGAGAAAAAATTGTTAAATTTGCAGGTGCACAAACTCCTTTATTCTACACTAAAAATGGTAAACTTCATATAATTAAAGGTGATAAGTATTCAGTAGGCTACAAGAAGTGTGATATAGATTATAAATACACAGAGCATATCGTTAATGTGGAGGATGGTATGAAATTTTATCTCACGACTGATGGCTACTTTGACCAAAATGGTGGCAAGAAAGGGTTTCCGTTTGGTAAAAAAAGATTTTGTAAATTGGTAAATAAGTATAGCGATAAGTCAATGATGGAGCAACAAGAGCATTTTCTTCATGAGATGATTGAGTGGAAAGATGTAATTATCAACTACGAAAGAAATGATGACATAACTCTAGTTGGGCTGGAGATATGAAAAATTTAATACAATAAGGGGCTGACATGAAAAAGATATTTTTTACACTACTGTTTATTTTGAACGGATTATATGCTCAAAATATTTTATTAATGACTGAGATATTTCCACCTTTTCAATTTGAAAAAGATGGGAAAGCTATGGGGATTGGTATCGAAATAGTTAGGTCTATAGAAAAAGAGTTAGGCCTGCATGACAAAATAAAAATATATCCATGGAAGCGTGGTGTAAAAATAGTCGATAACAAAAAAAACAGTGCTCTTTTTTCGATGCTTAAAACAAAAGAGCGTTCACCAAGATATAAATGGGTAGGCCCCATTACTTCTATGAAGCTTGTATTTTTTAAAAAAAAGGGTTCTTTGATAACACTTAAAACTCTTAATGATGCGAAACAAGTAGGAAAGATTGGTGTTGCCAAGAAAGTGGCAAATTATGAGATGCTCAAAGCAAAAGGCTTTACAAATCTTGTACCTATTAAGAGGGGTGTAGATGAGCAAAATCTGAAACTTTTGGCATATGGTCGTATAGATCTTTGGCCAACATTGCTCAAAGCAGGTATTTATAATGCAAAGCTTATGAGGCTTTTAGATAAGGTGGAGCCCATAAGAAATGTTGTTGCATTTCAAGGAGATATGTACATTGCTTTTAATAAAAATACAGACGATTCTATTGTAAATCGGTGGCAAAAAGCTCTTGATAGATTGAAAAAAAATCACACAATTGATCAGATACTTCAGCAGTATAACCAATAAGAACAAAAAGATATGAGCATTGTATTCAAATTTTTTATTTTACTGATTTTTCTAAATTTTCAACTTTTTGCTTTTGATGCGCAAAAAAGCGTAGATAAAATATCCAAGTTAATTGCAGTTGATTTATATAATGTTGAACCTGAATCAGCGCAGAAATATATATCTTTAATCATAGAAAAAAATAAAAAAAATATTATAGCATTTAGACTTATTGACCCAATTGACAATAGCATTGTTTATGAGTATCGTAAGGATGATATATCTTTTGATAATCTTCAGAAAAATTTACATGTTGGCTATAAA
>JALUXQ010000113.1 GCA_027013265.1 Campylobacteraceae bacterium
GTATCGTGCAAAAACCACAAAGCAACGGAGACGATTGTTGCACGCCTCAGCCAAAAGATAAAGCATTTTGCCCCTTGTGCCACCGCGAAGCAAAAGGAGTTTTAAGTAAAACCCTAGAAGCCTTATTGGTAGCTAGCACAAAAGAAAAACTAAGCAGTTTAGATGGATTTTCTTACTGCAAAACCTCTACATGTAGAGCTATTTATTTTAGAGGTGATGAGGTTCTAACACAAGATGATTTGAGCGTAAGTGTCGGATTAAAAGATGGAGCCAAGCCTGCAAATATGTGCTACTGCTTTGGATGGACAAAACAAAGAATCAAAGAAGATTTGCTAAAAAATGGCAAAAGCTCTGCCATAAAAGATATAAAACACAATATGGACACCATCGGCTGCTCGTGTGAGATAAAAAATCCAAGTGGAAAGTGTTGTATGGGAGATGTCACAAAAGTAGTTAAAGAGATAGAAAAAGAAATCAAGAAATAAGGATAAAAAATGTCAGAAAAAATGTTAAAAACAGGTAAAGCGACTAGCTCAGTAGGAGCGTTTGTTTCAGTTTTAGGATGCGCAGCTTGCTTTCCCGCGGCTGCAAGTTTTGGAGCAGCTATTGGCTTAGGGTTTTTAACCCAATGGGAAAGTGTTTTTGTAAGTGTGTTATTACCACTTTTTGCAACAATTGCATTGATTATAAATCTTTTGGGATATAGGACTCATAAGCAGTTAAAAAGAACACTTTTTGGGATAAGTGGTCCTATACTTGTACTTCTTTGGAAGCCATTGATGCACTTGGGTCTCCCTGGTGCAACCGTTATGTACACTGGTATCGCTCTAATGCTCATAGTTTCTATTTGGGATATATTTTCACCTGCAAATAAACATTGTGGAGACGATGGCTGTTCAACTGATGGTTGTAGCGTACCTAACAAAGGATAAAAGATGAAACATGTAGCCATTATAGGAAGTGGTGCAACAGCTTTTGCAGCCGCCATAAAAGCAAGTGATGGTGGAGCTAGAGTGAGCATGATAGAGAGTGGAGTAACTGGCGGAACTTGTGTAAATATCGGCTGTGTCCCCTCTAAGATCATGATTCGCTCGGCTCATATCGCACATTTGCGACAAAATAGTCCTTTTGATGATGGGGTTAAGCCTTGCAATACTGAGATAAATCGCGAAGTATTGTTAAAGCAACAGCAAGCAAGAGTTGATGAACTTCGCCATGCAAAATATGAAAATATACTGGATATCAACCCCTCTATCAAACTAATTCATGGGTTTGCAACTTTTAAAGATAGATATACTTTGGAAGTCAAATTAAATCAAGGTGGAACACAAGAGATAAAGTTTGATAAAGCCTTGATTGCAACTGGTGCTTCGCCTTTTATACCAAATATAGAAGGCTTAAGAGACACACCTTTTTGGACTTCTACTGAGGCCTTGGTGGCGAAAAAAATACCACAAAATTTAGCAGTATATGGAAGTTCATCCGTGGCACTCGAACTTGCTCAAGCATATCAAAGATTAGGCTCAAATGTTACTTTGATAGCACTAAGTAAGCTTCTTTCAAGAGAGGATAATCTAATAGGAGTAGAGTTAGAGAAGATTCTTAAAACAGAGGGCATGAAAATCATAAAAAATGCAAATTTTCAAAGTGTATCTTATGAAAACCATATTTTTGAGTTGGTGGTTAATGACAAAAAGATACATAGCGATGGGCTGCTTATAGCAACAGGTAGAAAATCAAATACTTCAAAATTGGGACTTGAAAATATAGGTATAGAGATAGATTCAAGCGGAGCAGTAGTTGTGGATGACCATTTACAAACAAACCTCAAACATATATATGCAGGAGGAGATTGTACTAGCAATCCTGCTTTTGTGTATGTCGCTGCAGCTGCGGGAACTAAGGCAGCTGCCAATATGTTAGGCAAAGATGAGATTTTGGATCTCTCAATAGTGCCCGCAGTTGTATTTACAGAGCCTCAAATAGCAACAGTCGGATTTGATGAAAAAGAGGCAAAGCGAAAAGGTTATGAAGTAGATACAAGAGTTTTGGATTTAGAAAATGTCCCAAGAGCTCTTGCAAATTTTGATATATCTGGTTTTATAAAAATGGTAGCACAAAAAGATACAGGTTTGCTTTTAGGGGTTCAAGCCTTATGCGATAATGCGAGCGATATCATACAAAGTGCCGCTTTGGCAATAAGAGCTAAGATGAGTGTGCAAGAGCTTGCGAGTGAACTCTTCCCATATTTAAGCATGGTTGAGGGTTTAAAGCTTTGTGCACAAACATTTAACAAAGATGTAAAACAATTATCTTGCTGTGCAGGATAGAATAGGAGTAGATATGAAAAGTAAAATAACAGATAATTTAAAGTGGATGACGCTTTTGATAACAGGAAGTACACTGTTGTGCTGTGCGTTACCTATTCTCTTGGTTTCATTAGGGCTTGGAGCGACAGTTGCAAGTTTGAATTTTAATGTTCCAGGACTACTTTTTTTAGCAGAGCATAAGGTTTGGACATTTAGTATATCTGCCCTTATGTTGCTGTTTTTAGTGTGGATTATATGGCGACCGAACCAAAGTTGTCCAAGTGATCCTGAGCTGGCCAAATATTGTGAAAGCTCAAAGAAATGGAATAAAAGAGTTTTCTTTTTGAGCGTGGCTATATGGTTTACTAGCTTTTTTGCTAGTTATTTACTCTTGCCTTTGCGAGAGTTCTTTAATATTTAAGGAGAAAGTTATGAAAAAGTTATTGATCGCTAGTTTATTGGCTGGAGCATTTATGGTGCCATCAACATTTGCAAGAACTGTAGATATAGGCGTATATGGGATGACATGTGCATTTTGTGCGGATAGTTTAGATAGAAAATTCAAGAAAATGGATGGTGTATCTAAAGTGGATGTTAGCTTGAAATTGAAAAAAATTAGGCTAGAAACAAAAGGAGACAAGCCAAGTATTAAAGAGATGAAACAAGCTGTTCTTGATACCGGGTTTACGCCTACTAAAGTAACAGTGGTATCAAAATGAGAAATTTGAAAATACTTATTTTGCTACTGATTGCTAGTAGTGCTTTTAGCATGGGGTTGCGCTCTTTTGTGGCGCTCCCTGTGCAAAAAAATCATTTTGTCGGCAGAGTTTTATATGATTCTTCGAAAGATACAAATATTGATACACTCACAACAAGTTTGATGTATGGAATAGATCCAAAACAAACTGTGATAGTTGCTATGCCTTATAGATTAAGCCCAACAGGAGCGAATAGACAAGGTGATGTATCTTTGCTGTATAGATATACAATTTTCAGACAAGACAGTGAGCAAGGAACTAAAAGATTAGGCCTTTTGGGAGGTGGCATTGTGCCAACAGACAGTGCAAGAGATGGTGCTTTGCAAGCAGGTTTCATATATACATATTTCATAGGAAAAAATGAGATAGATGTAGATGCTATTTATCAAAAAGGCTTAAATAATCGTTTAAACAGTGGCAAATATGATATCTCATGGCAACACCGCCTCTTCCCAGTTGTTCGCCCAGATTGGGGTTTGAGTTATGAGATAAACAGCATAGTTGAGTTAAATGGCAGATATATGCAAGGCAACAGCATCACACATCAAGTCACGCTAGGAGTCCAACTTATCAATCCTAGATGGGTATTAGAAGGTGGCATTGTAAAAGACATAAATAATGCTCATGACACCAACTATATTGCCAGCTTTAGATACAATTTTTAGTAAACGAACAATAAAATAAAGATAGAAGCGAAAGAATTAGCACTATATCATACGAGGAGAAATTATGTTAAATATTGAAGTGTTTTCAGCCCCAGGATGTGGAAAGTGTGGTCATGCAAAAGAAATTTTAAAAAATATTGCCCTTCAATATAAAGAAAATTTGACTTGGCGTGAGGTTGATATCATGCAAGATATGGATTATGCGGTAGAGCTTGGGGTATTGAGTACACCAGCTATTGCGATAGACGGACAGTTAGTCTTTACTTCATTGCCATCAAAAGAGAAACTTTTAGCTGAAATTGAAAGGAGATTATGATATGTTTGAACTAGCTATAGCTGCACTTTTAGGACTCTTGGCTTTTTTAGAGCCATGTACCATAGCCACATACAGTATGAATTCCGCACGAATACATAAGCTCTCCAATGCAAAAAAGATACAAAATATTTTTTATTTGCTGTTTATTAAATCGCTTATCCTTGCTGGCATTTTTTTGGCTATAACCTATCTTTTTTCTGAAGTGTCACTCTTTTTTATAGGGAGTGTCTTAGTCGTATTTTCAATAATGTATATTTTAGGGCAAAAGATTTATTTTCATGTGCCTCATATTGATATATATAGGTTGCTTCCAAATTCAAAGCATTTGTCACAAACATTAAAACTCTCCTTGAGCATACCAGCGTGCAATATCCCTATCGTGATTTTGTTGAGTCTTGTTTTGATTAATGTTCATTCATATGAAATAGCCATATTATCAGCCATTATATATACTTTTTTTTACACTTTACCTACAATATATCTCGTGTTTAAAGGTTTTACTGATAAGTCTAAACTGTTTTTCTCAGCCTTAGGCACTTTTATGCCTCCTTTTACGGCTTTTATATTTTTTATTTTGGCTTTGTACATATTTTCTATTTCTTACTCAATTGATTTAGAATTTTTTAAAGAAAAATTAGCACATCCAAGTATAGGTGCCTTGCTTTTAGGTTTTCTTGCTGGATTTATCTTTAGCTTTAATCCAATCTCTTTTGCATCTATCCCCATGATGTTGGCTTATGTAGTTAAGGGAAAAGAAAAAAACCGTGCATTGATTTTAGGTATTTCATTTATAGGGGGCATGTTAGTTACACACATAATATTAGGTTTGATAACAGCACTTGGTGGCGAGTGGATTAAAGGTATTATGGGGAGTCGCTGGAACTTAGTTATTGCTCCAATATTGATTTTTCTAGGTATTGTTTGGTCTGGTTTGATAAAGATTAAAATGCCTTGGATTAGCGCAAATGCTTACAAGGTAGCCAGCGTAGGAGGTGCTTTTTTATTGGCTATACCTTTTTCTATAGCTGTTTGTCCTTTTTGTACTCCAGCACTTTTAGTCATGTTGGCTTCTAGCACAGCCATAGGTTCCCCATTGTTTGGAATGGCGCTTTTAGGCTCTTTTGCCTTGGGTAGAAGTATCCCGATGCTCATAGGAGCATTTAGTATGGCTTGGCTGGAAAAGATTCGCATCTTTAGTGTGTATCAGAGATATTTTGAATACCTCTCTTCTATCGTATTGATAAGCGTAGGTTTGTATCTACTAAATGGATACTTTCTCCTTGTGGGGTATTAGAAGTGAGCTTTCGCACTTATTTGATTGGCGTAGGAGTTAATTTTTAACCAAGACGAAACCCTCCTTTTAAAACGAATATGTTTTTAAAATCAGCGTTCGAGATGCCCACCTCGAACGCTTTTTTTATGCCCAAAATCTTATGGTATAATCTCAAAATGAAAAATATAATCTTTATACTAATTTTTATCATCTCACTTAGTGCCTCAACTCTTCAGCTCTCTATCAGTGCAAATCCAAGTCGTATAAACCCTATACTCTCTACCGATAGCTCTAGTAGTGAGATAACTCAGTGGATTTTTAATTCCCTTATAACATATGATAAGAATGCTAAGATAAAAATGATGTTAGCTAGTAGTTATGAGTTTAAAAACAAAACAACTTTGATTTTTCACCTTAGACACGGTATAAAGTGGAGTGATGGAGCACCTTTTAGTGCTAAAGATGTGATTTTTACCTATAAAACTATCATTTCACCCAAAATATTTACACCATATTCATCGAGTTTTAAACATATAAAAAGCGTTACGGCACTCGATGATTTTACAGTAAAGGTAGTATATAAGTATCCATATTTTCAAGCATTGGAGACTTGGATGATGGAGATTTTACCCGAGCATCTGCTTAAAGATGAAAAAAATATGATGACGAGTAAATTTAACCAAGCTCCCATAGGAACAGGGCCATATATACTAAAGAAATTTTCCATATCTAACAATATAGTCTTAAAGGCAAATCCAAACTACTTTATACATAAGCCATATATTGATAAGATTGTATATCACTATATACCAGATAGTTCAGCAAATTTTTTGATGCTAAAATCAGGACTTTTAGATATTGGCTCTTTAACTCCATTGCAACTTGAAAGGCAGATAGATGGTGATTTTAAAAAGAGATTTAGCATATATGAGTCGCCATCTCATTCGTACTCATATATGGGCTTTAACCTAAAAAACAAGAAGTTTAAAAACCCTCTGGTTAGAAAGGCACTCTCATTGGCTATAAATAGACAAGAGTTGGCAAAAGTGATGTTTTTTGGACATGCCAAAGTGTGCACAGGTCCATTTTTACCAGGAACGGGAGCGTTCAACCCAAATGTGCCAGCCCCAAAACAAGATATCAAAAAAGCAAAAGAGTTGCTCAAAGTTGCAGGGTACGATAAAGACCACCCGCTAACTTTTGAACTCTCCACAAATACAGGTTCAACTAGAACATATATGGCACAAATCCTTCAATCTCAGTTGAGAAAAGCGGGTGTCATAGTGAAACTTCGCATCATGGAGTGGCAAGCTTTTTTGAACACAGTCGTGATGCCAAAAAGATTTGAAGCAGTTTTGCTCGCATGGTCGGTTGGACTTAAGCCTGATGCTTACAGTATCTGGCATAGTGATTCGTATAAAAAAGGTGGTTTTAACTTTGTGGGATATAAAAACAAGGAGGTTGACAGACTCATAAAAAAGGCAGAAAGAACAGTTGATAACAGAAAATTTGATGCCATATACAGAAAGATTTTCAAGCTCATAGTCGATGATAACCCCTACCTCTTTTTGGTGATACCAAACTCCATAACAGTAGTAAACAAAAAAATCCACCCTGTAAGCCCTTCTATCATAGGAGTTATGCATAACGAAATAGAGTGGAAAAAATAGAAAAATAAACAAATAATACACACAAACAAGATATACTTTGTTTAATTTAACTTCTTGCAAAGCTATTTCTTAGAGGACAAATCCTCCCGTTGGTCTGAGCCTCACGAAATAGCTTTGCAAGAAGTTAGTTACTTGGTGGAGTAATAAACTTTATCATTTGGAGAGACATCATGAATATTTTAAAAAAACCTAGTTGGTATATAAGTGAAAATGAGGTGACAGATGAGTCACTGTTTGATAAAAGAAGAGATTTTTTGAAGTTGGGTGCTGCTACTGTTGTTTTGACTTCGAGCGTTATGGAAAAACTCTCGGCGATAGAGATGACAAAGAGAGACCCACTTCGTTTCACAAAAACCTCTTTTGGGAAAGGTTTGGAGCAAAATAGTTTCCACCAAGCAAGTACTTACAATAACTTTTATGAGTTTTCACTAAAAAAGAGTGAGCCTGCAAAATTAGCTCACACTTTAAAGCCAAGTCCTTGGGATATAGAGATAAAAGGCGAGATTGAAAAACCGTTTACTATCAGTATGGAGGAGATACTAAGCTCCTATCCGCTTGAAGAGAGGGTTTATAGATTTCGCTGTGTTGAGGCATGGGCCATGGTTGTGCCGTGGATTGGTTTTCCACTTTCGCACATCATCAAACTTGCCAAACCAAACTCTAAAGCCAAGTATGTCAAATTTACAACCCTATTTGATCCAAAGCAGTTTCCAGATCAGGCAAAAGGGATGTTTGGAAATATACCATACCCTTATGTTGAGGGCCTGAGAATGGATGAAGCCATGAATGATTTGACGATTTTGAGTGTTGGGATGTATGGTAAAACTCTTGCTAAACAAAGTGGTGCACCACTTAGACTCATAGTGCCTTGGAAGTATGGATTTAAAAGCATAAAGTCCATAGTCAGTATAGAGTTTGTGGAAAATCAACCCATAAATACTTGGAATGATATAAACCCAAAAGAGTATGGCTTTTATGCAAATGTAAATCCAAATGTTGACCACCCTAGATGGTCGCAAGCAAGAGAGAGAAAGCTAGGAAGCTTCTTTAAGCAGAGGACTTTGATGTTTAACGGCTACGAAAAAGAGGTAGCAGGGATGTATAAAGATATGGATTTGAGGAAATTTATATGATAAAAAAGAGTACCCTGTTTTTGCTTTTTTTATCCCCATTTTTTTACATGTTGTATGGTTTGCAAAGTGCGGTTGACCCCATAAAATACATCTATATTCACACAGGGGTCACTGCTATTTTTTTGCTTATTTTGACACTTTGCATATCACCACTTAAAAGAGTAAAAAACTTTATGAGATATAGAAGATTTGTCGGTTTGTTTACCTTTTTTTATGCCTTTTTGCATTTTCTGAACTTCTTTGTTTTGGATGCGGAGTTAAACCCTGCTTTTGCAGTAAAAGAGACGCTAGATAAGCCTTTTGTATATCTTGGGATGACATCTTTTTTGGTGCTTCTTTTTATGAGTCTAACTTCATTTAAAAAGCTTTTCAAAAAGTTTAACAGTTGGCATAAGTTGGTCTATGTGATCTTGATATTGGTCACCATTCATGCCTCTATGGCGCAGAAAGTTTTGAGTAGATATGAGTATTTTTATATATTGATAACCTTTATTTTGATAGGATACAGAATTATACATGCTAGCAAAGGAAAAAGATATCAAATCAATTTTAGAAAAAAACTTTGGCTTCAACGACTTTAAGCCGCTTCAAAAAGAGAGCATAGAGACTATAATCTCCAACCAAGATTTGTTGACGATTTTGCCAACTGGTGGTGGAAAATCTCTGTGCTATCAACTGCCTGCTCTGTATTTTAAAGATAAAATAACAATAGTCATATCCCCTCTTATCGCTCTTATCAATGACCAAGTGATAAACTTAGGGTTAAACAGCATAAAAGCTGATAAATTGACAAGTGAGTTAAATTCACAAGAGACAAGTGAGGTTTATAGAAAAATTTACAATTATGAAATCTCTTTGCTATATGTATCGCCTGAGAGGGCAAATATGCCTAGTTTTAAACAACTCTTAAGAGAGATAGAGGTGAGTTTTATCGTCATAGATGAGGCACATTGTGTGAGTGAATGGGGGCATGAATTTAGACCAGATTATAGAAAGTTGCATTTTTTAAAAGAGGAGTTTTCGCATATACCGATAGCTGCTTTTACGGCAACTGCTGCATCAAAAGTGGCAAAGGATATAGTGAACTCTCTTAAATTAAACAATCCAGCTATACTAAAAGGTAGTTTTTTCAGAGAAAATCTTATACCAAATATACAAAAAAGAGTGGGAAATGGTCGAGATAAACTATTAAGATTTTTGAAAGATTATAAAGGTGAGAGCGGTATCGTATATACATTTACTAGAAAAGAGAGTGATGAAGTGGCAAAATTTTTGCAATCAAAAAACTTCAAAGCACTCTCATATCACGCAGGATTAAGCAGCCAAAAGAGAAAAACTGTTCAGCAAAGCTTTATAGAAGATGAGACAAAAATCATAGTAGCGACTATTGCATTTGGTATGGGGATAGACAAGAGTAATGTCAGATTTGTAGTGCATATGGATCTTCCAAAAAGTATAGAGGGCTACTATCAAGAGATAGGAAGAGCAGGTAGAGATGGGCTAAAGAGTGAGTGTCTGCTTTTGTACTCCATGAGCGATGTCCTAAGAAAGAGCGAGCTTTTAAACTCCATAGAAGATGATAGATATCGAAATATGGCAAAAAACAAGATGGAGGAGATGTACAATTATGCAAACAGCTCAAGTTGTAGGCATCAGTTGTTAGCTGGCTATTTTGAAGAGGAGATAGATGAGTGTAAAACCTCCTGCGATAATTGCAAAAGAGGCAAGATAGAGGAGATAGAGATAACCAAAGAGGCGAGAATGTTTCTCTCAGCAATTTATAGGACAAATCAGAGCTTTGGTGCAAACTATATTGTGGATATTTTAAGAGGCAGTAAAAACAAAAAAATTCTAGATAATGCTCATGACAAGTTGAGCGTTTATGGCATAGGAGTTGAAATCAGCAAGGCTAGCTGGGAGCTCATCATCGATAAGCTTTTTGAAAAAAAGGCGATACAAAGAGGTGAATACAGGGAGCTTTTGATCACAAATTTTGGAAATACTCTTTTAAGAGGAGATATCAAATTATATGGAAGTGCTGAGATATTTGAAAAGGTGCAAAAGGTGGCTTTAGAGGCAGATGAGCCTAGATCTGATGATAATTTTGAAGCACTAAGGAGCCTTAGAAGCAGGTTGGCAAAAGACAATGGAGTTCCTGCTTATGTGATTTTCTCAGATGCAGCACTCAAAGATATGGCAAGAAAACTGCCAAACGATAAAGAGAGTTTTTTGAAGATAAATGGGGTTGGTGAAGTTAAACTAGAAAAATACGGAGAGATGTTTTTAGAAAAATTGGCTACTTTGAAGGCAACAACTCTGAGTGATACTGTTCAAAAAACTCTAAATCTCATAGAAGATGGAAAAAATATCCAAGAGATGGCACAGATAAGAGAGGTGAGGGAAGCTACGATACTAAACCATCTGAAAATCATATCAAAAGCAAAAAAGATTGATATTGAGTTAAAACAAAAGCTTATAGATGAACACTTGCAAAATATACCAAAAGATTTTCAAGAGTGGTATAAAGAGGGATTAGAAAAAGTCCAAGATTTTGAAACTTTTAAATCATATATATATTCGCTAAACAATATAGAGGATATGTGATATAATTATGACAAAAAAACTAGGAGACAAGATATGAAAAAGATAGTTATGCTTTTTTTGGTTGCTAGTAGTCTGTTGATTGCTAGTAGTTACAAGTATGAAATTACACCAACAGTAGGCGGAGTTGTTCCAGAGGGCAATCTTGATTTGAGCCATCAGTTAAGTTATGGTTTGAGATTTGGTATCAATATTGACTCTATATTTAACCAAGTAGAGTTTGGATTTGATAGAAGCGATAGTGTGAGTTATAGCAATTCAAACAAAAGTACAAATATCAATAGATACTTTGTAAATGCTATAAAATCGTATCCATTAAAAGATAAACTCTCTTTATACTCTTTGGTGGGTATAGGGTATGAAAATATTTCACGGAAAATGTTTAATAATGGCAATAGTGGATTTTTTAACTATGGTTTGGGTTTAAAATATAAGTTAAATGATAATTTTTCTCTGAGGGCTGAGGTTAGACATGCTATCAAATTTGACCACGGTGATAACAACCTCTTCTATACTGTGGGTTTTGTTTTTCCTTTTGGAAAAAAAGCAGAACCGATGGCAAAGAGTGAGCCTGTGCCGGTTCCAACTCCTGTTAAGGCAGAAAAAAAGCCAGCTCCCGCTCCAAAACCCATCGTAGTTGTAAGCGATAGTGATCGTGACGGAGTAAATGATAACTTAGATAAGTGTCCTCATACTCCAGCAGGAGCCAAAGTTGACAATAGAGGTTGCGAACTCGATAGTGATTTTGATGGTGTACTAGATTCACAAGATAGATGTCCAAATACACCAAAAGGCAATGTAGTAAATAGTGATGGATGTGTGAAAGTGATACACCTACATGTACAGTTTGATACAGATAAAGCAGATATCTCTAGCCAATACATGGCTAAGATAAGAAAAGTGGCCGATTTTTTGAAGATAAATTATGATTATAGAGTTTTGTTAGAGGGTAATACTGATTCAAGAGGAAGCATAAAACACAATCAAAATCTCTCCATCCAAAGAGCCAAAGCCGTTGCAAATGCTCTAATCAACCTTGGAATAAACAGCGATAGAATCACAACTAAAGGCTTTGGAGAGTCAAATCCTATAGCAACAAACAAAACCAAAGAGGGCAGGGCTCAAAACAGAAGAGTTGACGCTAAATTTATGAAGTAGGTACAAATATGAATTTTAACATGGATACAGTAGTAACTAGCAGACAGTAGCGCAAATTTTGTAGTTTGGGTATGGGTAAAAAGTGCAGACTATTGGGGAGTAAAATTTGATACGATTGAAAAAGTCAAACTGACTTTCGATGAAAAAAGCATCTCTAAACCATACCCACAGATAGATATATATCAGTAAAAATAGGTCAGGGTTAAACTTTAAACTTTTTAACCCTGATTTTTCAAATCTCTATGATTCTCTTTTTGGCTAGGCACATAGCAAAACCTTTTTCGTAGTAGGCCGCTTCGTTTATAAATAGAGCATATAGCTCCTCTTTCTCTTTATACTCTATCACTTCCCCCTCTAGCGTTACAAAAAGAGGGTCTTTAGGTGTTAGTTTTTGGTAGTCATTATCTTGTAGATTTGGATGGATTGTTGCGTTTAGTTTACCTTTTTTATCTCTTGGGAAGTCTAAGAGTTTTATGTGGTCGAAAATCTCGATATTTTTATATACTGTTTGTAGCCTACTACTATTATATTTTTCAAAAAAATCAAGCAGGTGATGTATCAGCTTTTCTGTTTTAAAAAATATATCAGCTCTTAGTACACCTTGAGGAATAGCTCCTACTTCTATGGCAAAGCCATCTTTTGTGATTGAGTTCACAAATGAGACCTCTTTCGTGTCACCTCTCCATCTAAATATCTGTAAATTCGGCTCCATATCCTTTAGATAAGCGGCTGCTTGCCATGCTAATTTACTGTCATTGTCTATAACGATAGATAATCCCATGTTTGAAGTAGTAGAATGGAGATCAACTATGAAGTCAACCGCAGTTTTTTCGCTCCCTTTTGGTCCTAGTTTTGCATCTATATTTTTTGCTAGTATATCCTCATATGTAGATTTTGTAGAATCAGCTAAATCTTTAACCATAAAAGCTCTGTTTAAATCTTTATCGAGGTACCTTGTGCATTTTTTTATAGCTCCGATATTTGCGTGTATGCAGATCG
>JALUXQ010000114.1 GCA_027013265.1 Campylobacteraceae bacterium
CGGGAACGAACAACTATTTATTAGTAGACATTATATCACCTTTGTAGGTGCATTTCAAGGATAGATTATCTATTTATTTGTATCATTTGCATAGTATTTTTGTAAATATTACTAATAATTACCTATATATGGCTTGTAATATAATATTTTTACTTGTATAATTATGGTTAAAGAGTACATTTTGGGTGTTAATGCTTAGATATATATGTTAAAAGAACAAAATGTCTATTTTAAAATTGAGGTTGAAAAATGAAAAAGAAAAAGTTACTTGATGTTGTTAGAGATAAAATTCGTTTTAAACACTATAGCATGTCCACTGAAAAAACTTATCTGTTTTGGATAAAGCAGTATATCTTTTTTCATGATAAAAAACATCCTGTTGATTTGGAGAAAAAGGATATTGAGTATTTTTTGACATATCTAGCTACTAAAAGAAAAGTGGCTCCTACTACGCAAAATCAAGCCTTTAGTGCATTGTTATTTTTATATAGAGAAGTTTTAGGGGTTGATATGAGTGAGTGGAACATCCAAGCTTTGAGAGCTCATGAGAGGCATCACATACCTGTTGTGCTGACAAAAGAGGAGGTTAAACTTATACTTGACAATCTAAATGGTATATACAGACTCATAGTCAGTCTTATGTATGGTTGTGGGCTCAGGATGAGTGAAGTTTTAAATCTTAGGATTAAAGATATAGATTTTGGATTTGATAGGGTTTATGTCTGGGATAGCAAATCTTTAAAGGACAGAACGACTCCTTTACCTATGAAACTCAAGCAACAGCTCCTTGCGCAGATTGAAGTGGTTACACAACTGCACGCAAAAGATACGCGAGATGGTTATGGTAGCGTTTTTTTGCCATTTGCATTGGAGCGAAAATATCCTAAAGCAAAATTTGAGACAAAGTGGCAATACCTGTTTCCCATGAGAAATCTCTCGAGAGACCCAAGAAGTGGCGACACTAGAAGACACCATGTACTACCAAAGACTTTGAGCCGAAATATCACAGCAGCTACTAAGAAATCAAAAATCAATAAAAAAGTGACTTCTCATACTTTTCGCCACTCTTACGCAACTCATCTGCTTCAAAGTGGTGTAGATATACGAACTATCCAAGAGCTTCTAGGTCACAAATCTGTTGAGACTACTATGGTCTATACACATGTCGTAAAAGAGATGAATAGACAAAATGTCAAGTCTCCTTTGGATTTTTAGATGATAGTGGCACTGTTTGGGGGCACTTTTGATCCTCCTCATGTTGGGCATGAGATGATAGTGGATGAAGTTTTGAAGGCTCTGCATGTAGAGGTTGTTTTTGTTGTTCCTGCTTATCTCAATCCTTTCAAGAGTGAGTTTTGTGCGCCTGCTGATGTGAGATTGGGGTGGCTACATAAACTCTTTGGAGATAATGACAAGATTGAAATAGTTGATTTTGAAGTGAGACAAAAAAGAGCAGTTGCTAGTATAGAGACTGTGAAATATCTACTTAAAAAGTATGATTTGGAAAAACTTTATCTCATCATTGGGGCTGATAATTACGAAAAACTTCACATGTGGAGTGGGTATGATAAGCTTAAAAAGCTTGTTGAGTTTGTTATCGCTTCAAGAGATGGTATAATTACGCCAAAAGGGTTGAAAAAAATCAAAATAAATGCTAATATCAGCTCCTCAAAACTTCGTGTTGATTTAGATATGTCATTTATACCAGATATCATAAGAGATGAAGTTTTAGCATATTACACAAGGAATATAATGGAAAAAAGAGTAGAAAATATTGTAAAGATACTAGATGAAAAAAAGGCTGAAAATATACAGTCATTTGATATGAGTGGCGAGGATTACTTTGTAGACAGTGTTGTTATCGCTACGACTTTGGGTGAGCGACATGGGCTTGCACTCTTGGATCATCTAAAAGGTGAGCTAAAAAGCAAAGGCGAAAGTTTTTTAAACATAGATGAATCCGACGAGTGGGTTATCTTGGATATGGGTGATATATTAGTGCATCTCATGAGCCCAGATTATCGGGCAAGATACAATATAGAAGAGTTTTTGAGTGAGTACAAATCCCCTGAAAAATAGAGTATAAGAGCTACATCTTATCCTTGGCTTCTATCCCCATGAGCTTAAGTCCTGTCTTTATGCTAAGTGCTACCATAGCAAAAATCTTCAGATATATGGCTTCATCACTACTTCCAACTACTCTGTTTTCATTGTAAAATTTATGCAGATGTGCTGCTAGTGAGACAAGATAATCACTCAATCTTTGCACTT
>JALUXQ010000115.1 GCA_027013265.1 Campylobacteraceae bacterium
TTTTAGGGCAACCGCTGGAGTCTCTCCACTAAAAGTCAAAAATTTCACTGAGCAATCCTTTTTACAAAACTAAGAGGTATCGTCACGCTAACTCTTTTGTACCAACTAGGGTGTGGAACTATCAAATTTTTTGTCTTGATATTTAAGTTGTCATAAAATATTATATCCAAATCCAGACTCCTTGGTGCATTTTTAAAACTTCTTTTTCTTTTATGTTGCTTCTCTATATGCAAAAGATTTTTTAAAAGCTCTTTTGCGCTAAGGCTAGTTTGCAAAACCAAAACAGCATTTAAAAAATCTCTTTGCATAAGAAACCCAAATGGAGGATTTTTCAAGATGGGCGATGTCTCTAATACCCAAAACCTTCTATCTTTTGAAAAGTATCTATAAGCGCTCCAAAATGTTTTTACAACATCTCCTTCGTTTCCACCCAATCCAACAACAGCTATATGCTTAAAGTTTGGATTTTTTGGATTTTGTATCGGAAAAAACTTCCCAAAATAGAGACTCAACTCTTCATTTAAGACGATTTTCTTCAACCAATCACCTCTGCACCATTTGCTTTTGCTATAACTGTATCTTCAATCCGCACTCCAAAAACATTAGGCAGATAGATACCAGGCTCTATCGTAAAAACCATATTTTCCTCTATCACATCCTTGCTTCTAGCACCTATAATCGGTAATTCATGGATATCAAGACCTACTCCATGACCAGTCGAGTGTATAAAGTATTTTCCATATCCAGCTTTCTCTATCACCTCTCTGCCAGCCCTATCTATCTCACTTGCTCTAACACCAGCTTTTGCCTTTTTTATGGAGGCTTCTTGAGCCCTCAAGACTGTATCATACACCTTTTGCTTTTTGGCATCTTTGAATTTTGCATCTTTTTGAAAAACCATTTTATCATCTGCATTTGCTGTTCTAGTTCTATCCGAGCAGTATCTTTTGTACTTTACTCCAGCATCCAATAGAACCAGCATATCTTTTTCTAGCACAAGAGTTGAAGGCAAAGCATGAGGCTTGGCTGCATTTTCGTTAAGTGCGACTATCGGAGCAAAACTAAGCTCAAGTTCACCATAGTTTTTGAAGATATTTTCAGCTTTATTAAAAAGTCGTTTTTCGCTTTGCCCTAAACCTTCAATTCGCACATATTTTGCAAATTCATCAAAAGCCTCTGCGCCTAGTTTGGCTGCTTTTCTTAAGACAAGCAACTCATCTTCGCTCTTTATGATTCGCTTTTTTTGTGAAAAATTAATGCTCTTTTTAAAGTTTATTTGAAGCCTAGTACTAAGACCTTCAAACTCTTGAACACTCCACTCAAGAGGATTGTAGACCAAGGATTTGATACCAGATTTGCGGATAAGCGCTCTTACTGCTTTAAATGGATCTCTTCTGTCCAACAAAAAAACCTGAGCACTCTTTATGAACTCTTTTGCTTCTGTTGCGTATCTTGCATCTGTTAGAAAAAATGACTCACTCCCAAGCTTCAAAAACACCTCATTATCACATGAGAAGCCACACTCATGATATACGGCATTCTCATCTTTTAAGATATAGTTCATTAATTTGACTGTGTCTTTGCCTGTTCTTCTTGAGCTTGTTTCATAGCTTCCATCTCACCTAAAATTTGCAATAGTGAAATCATACCCAAATGGTAACCAAATGGTCCAAAACCACTTATCACTCCTGTTGTCACTGGAGCTGTCATACTCTTTTCACGAAACTCTTCTCTTCTAAAAATATTACTGATATGCACTTCAACTGTCGGCAGTGCTACTGCACTTATAGCATCTCTTATAGCGATAGAGGTATGCGAATAAGCAGCTGGATTGATGACGATACCATCTGCATCACCTAAACACTCTTGAATTTTATCTACGATTTCACCCTCTAAATTTGACTGAAAAAACTCTATCTCAACCTTATTTTCTTTTGCAACTGCTTCCATTTGAGCATGTATCTCTTCTAATTTCATAGGACCATAGATGTTCTGATCTCTATGTCCCAACATGTTTAGATTTGGTCCTTGAATAACTACAATTTTCACTTTTTTATCCTTTACTTAAAAATTTTATTTATTATATCAATATATTGTGAAATATTTCATTAAATAAATACTTGACATTATTACTAATTAGTAATATAATACCTTAAGGAAAATGATATGAAGCTCAAGGCAACTAAAAGTTATGGGGAGAAAGCTGACAAAGCTATGCAAACTTGGATGCAGGTATTTAGAGCTTATACAAAAATCCGAG
>JALUXQ010000116.1 GCA_027013265.1 Campylobacteraceae bacterium
CAAAAAGATAACGCATCATCTGACTTCGTTAGGCTTTCACAACCGTAACTATGGCTACGCTTGCAAAAACCTGCCTCGCATATGAAGCGTTCTCTTTTTGCTCAATATTGCATTTAGTGCGTAAGGACAGTTATTGATTTGATAGGCATTATACCATAAAACTTTAGTCTATGTCAATCAAGGTTATATGAAAAAGACATTAAACATTTATTAATTTTATGTTTAACCTTATAATTTATAATTCACAATATAACTTTACAAGGAGAAAATATGAAAAAAATAGTTATTTTACCTATTTTTTTAGGAGCATCTCTACTTTTAGCAAACATAAATATTGAGATGATGCCAAACAAGGTACAAAGGGAAGAAGCCACAAATAAAAACATTGTGTTATCTTACAATAACTCCATAAAAGGCATGCAAAAGAGTGTTGTAAATATATCAAGCACTAAAAACATAAAAACAAATGCAAATATGCAAAACCTGTTAAACAACCCTTTCTTTAGGGATTTTTTTGGCAATAATATACCAAAGCTACAACCACAAAACAGAAAAGCCCGCTCTCTTGGTTCTGGGGTGATTATCTCAAAAGATGGGTACATTGTCACAAACAATCATGTTGTTGAGGGGGCAGATGCTGTTACAGTAACTGTTCATGGGGATAAAAAAATATATAAGGCGAAAATTATAGGTCAAGACCCAAAAACTGACTTAGCTGTCATAAAGATAGATGCAAAAAATCTGCATGTTGCACAATTTGGTGACTCCTCTAAGCTTTTGGAGGGAGATATCGTTTTTGCCATAGGAAACCCTTTTGGTGTTGGTGAATCTGTCACACAAGGTATCATTTCAGCCCTAAATAAAAGTAGTATCGGTCTAAATCAATATGAAAATTTTATACAAACTGATGCTTCTATAAACCCTGGAAACTCTGGTGGAGCATTGGTAGATAGCAGAGGTGCACTCATAGGAATAAACAGCGCAATAATCTCAAGGAGTGGAGGAAATAACGGCATAGGGTTTGCAATTCCTTCAAATATGGTAAAATCAATAGCAGTAAATCTTATCAATAATGGAAAGATTAAAAGAGGATTTTTGGGAGTCTCTATATCTAATCTCAAGGCAAATATGAAGGGGTTGTACAAAAACGACAGTGGTGCATTGATACTACAAGTTGAGAAAAAATCATCTGCTAGTAAGGCTGGTCTTAAAAGAGGTGATTTAATCATTGCAATAAATGGTAAAAAAATCAAAAATGCAAACGAGTTGAAAAATGTAATAGGTGCAATCCTGCCAAATAAAACAATTACAGTCAAATTTGAGAGAGATAAAACAATCAAAACAACAAAGGCTGTTTTAGCAGATATGGGAGATACAAAAAGTTTTGGCAAAAACCAAGATGAAGCCTTTGTAAAAGGTCTGTCTGTAACAGAATTGACAAATCAAATCAAATCCCTTTATAAGATTCCAGCAAATATAAATGGGGTTTTAGTTTCTGATGTCAAGGAGAATTCACAAGCTCAAAAAATTGGATTTTTAAAAGGTGATATCATAGTTCAAGTACAAAATGTCTCCATAAATTCAATCAAAGATTTAAACAGAGTCTTTAATCAAAACAAAAATAGAGCAAAGATGATATATATAAACAGAGGTGGCTACATAACATATCTTGTAGTTAAATAAAAACATACATAAGAGAGCATTAGCTCTCTTATGGTACAATACTCTCTAAAAGTCTTATCGTAAACACAGGAGGGTAATGTATGATTAAAGTTCTTATGATTGAAGATGACTTAGAGTTAGCAGAGATTTTGACAGAGTATCTAGAACAATTTGATATACAAACCACCATAGCACAAGAGCCATATCTTGGCATCTCTTACTTAGATACTGAAAAATTTGACTTAGTTATTTTGGATTTGACACTTCCCGGGCTTGATGGACTTGAAGTCTGCAAAGAGATAAGAAAAAAACATACTACTCCTATCATCATATCTTCTGCTAGGCATGATTTAACAGATAAAGTGACAGCCCTTGAAAATGGAGCTGATGACTATCTGCCAAAGCCATATAATCCACTGGAACTTAGAGCTAGAATAAAGAGTTTGCTTAGAAGATATAATCAAAATTTTGATGCGGGTGAAGTGAAAATAGAGAAAAAAGATTTGGAGCTTAATTCTGATGAGATGAGTATAAAATATCTAGGGAATGAGCTAAACTTGACCATAGCTGAGTATGAAATCCTAGCATA
>JALUXQ010000117.1 GCA_027013265.1 Campylobacteraceae bacterium
TTAGCCAGTAAGTCAGCAAATACCTCTGCTCTTTTGCTTTTTTCTCCTATTATTATTCTGCTTGGGTATAGGTTGTCATATAGTGCTTTTCCTTCTCTTAAAAACTCTGGCGAGAAAATGATATTTTGTGTATTAAATTTTTCTCTTACTGATTTTGTGTAGCCTACTGGAACTGTTGATTTTATAACTACCATTGCGTTTGGGTTTATTAAAATCACATCTTTGAGCACTGATTCTATAGACTTAGTGTTAAAGTAGTTGGTTTTTGGGTCATAATCCGTTGGTGTTGCTATTATCACATACTCGGCATCTCTGTATGCTTCTTCTTTATCAAGTGTAGCCCTTAGGGAATTTTGAATTGCTTGTGGAAGATACTCTTCTATCTCTTTATCCTCTATAGGGCTTATGCCTCTGTTTATCATCTCTACTTTTTTTGGGATGATGTCAAGTGCTACCACTTCATTGTGTTGTGCTAAGAGCAAGCCATTTGATAAGCCTACATATCCTGTTCCAGCTATTGCTATTTTACGACTTGTCATTTTATTTGTAGTCTCCATATTTCAAGCTCTCTTTGTAGCTCTTCATACTCAGCTTTTTTTCTTTGTATAAAATTTTGAGTTAGGGCTATCTTCTCTTCTATCCCTTTTGGGGTTAAGAGATATTTATATTGATTTTTGTTTTTATTGGCAAAGAAATTTTCAGCTTTTACGAAGCCTTTGTCGATGAGTGCTTTAAGTATATAATTTGTTTTACCTATGCTTATGCCAAGTTTTTGCGATAGAGATTTTTGGTTTTGTAGAGCCTCTATGTTTCTTAGCATGGAAAGTGTCAATTCATCATTTTTCAACATACCATTCCTATCTTCAATTTTTGAATTTTACTATGTTTTAGCTTTTATCTGGGTTAAATATATCATAACCATTTGGGTTGTTTGATTGCCATCTCCAGTTATCCGCACACATTTCATCTATTCCACACTTTGCTTCCCAACCTAAAAGCTCTTTCGCATAGCTTGGATCAGCATAGCATGTTGCGATATCACCAGCACGCCTAGATGCAATTTTGTAGGATATTTTTTTGCCGGAAACCCTCTCAAAAGACTTTATCATATCTAACACAGAGTAGCCATTGCCAGTTCCCAAGTTGACAGTTAGCACATCTGTAAGTTCGGGTATCTTTTTTAGAGCATTTACATGTCCTTGTGCCAAATCCATGACATGGATGTAGTCTCTCACACCTGTTCCATCAGGAGTATCATAATCATCTCCAAAAACACTCAAACACTCTCGTTTGCCGATTGCGGTTTGTGTGATAAAAGGCATTAGATTGTTTGGTGTGCCGTTTGGATCTTCGCCTATAGTGCCACTTTTATGTGCACCTATAGGATTGAAGTAGTGTAGAAGCACTATTTTAAATCACTATCAGATACAAAGAGGTCTCGCAAAATCTCCTCAATAAAAAGTTTTGTGCGCCCATAAGGATTGGTAGCTGATAGAGGAAATTCCTTTTTAACAGGAGTGGTGTGCGGGTCACCATAGACTGTAGCAGATGAACTAAATACTATTTTCTTACAGCTATTTTCTTGCATTGTCTTTAGTAAAGTGATAGTGCCATTTATGTTATTTTCATAGTATTTAAGTGGTATTTTTACAGATTCGCCAACAGCTTTGAGCCCAGCAAAATGAATCACTGAGTCGATATGATAAGTGTCAAATACTTTTTGTAAATCCTTCGCATTTCTAATGTCGCCTTCAACAAAATCAACTCTCTTGCCTATAATTTTTGATACTCTCTTCAAGCTCTCTTGTGAAGAGTTGCAAAGATTATCAAAAACAACAAAGTCAAATCCAGCTTCACCTAGTGCAACACATGTATGTGAACCGATATATCCGGCTCCTCCTGTGACTAAAACCATTTTCTCTCCAAATTATAATATATGTAATCAAACGGTATTTTTTCCTGTTCTAGCCTAAAGTTTTTACCATAAAAATCATTTTGCAATCTTCTATACACAAGCATCTCTTCTTCTGTTAGATTTTTGATTTCCATGTTTTTTTGCTTGAGGGCGTGTTCTACTTTTAGCTCTTTAAATCCATCTATCGTTTTTTCATCCATAAATATAGACTTGACATGACTAAAATAGCCTCTGATTTGTGATAAAATTGCAAATCCATCTTCATCGATATCTCCCCAGTAAAAGAGTTCTTTATCTTTAAGCCAAGTTGCATTTTTTAAAACCGACACACCATAGCCACTCCCAAAAATGACGATAGAGTTTTTTATATCAAAAAAAGATAAAAATGTGATTTTATTTTCGACTATAAAGACTCTTTTACACTCCAATCTCAATTTTTCAAACTCTCTACATGTAAGAGTCAAATCACTCAAGCCCAAGATATATAACTCTTCATCTAAAACTCTAAATCTAACCTGAGATAGAGGGTGCTTAAAGCCATACTTTTTTTCAAATGCAAAATCGGATATAGAGTTTAGAGGCTCTACATGTAAAAGGTTTGACAACAATAAATCCAATACTTTTTTATGTTTTTCTACAAACTTTGTATCCACTCTTTCTATGCAAAGCTCTCGTATATAGATATCTGGATGTCGGTTCTTCATCAAAAAATCCACTATCTTAAGCACTCTATCCCAGCGGTCGCTATACTCTAAAACCAAAAATGGCTTTTTAAAGAAAATATCTTTTAAAGCAGGATAAAGCGTAGTAATATTTTCATAATCAAGTACAAATCTCTTGTACTCTACCCTCTTGTCGATAAAATTTAAATACATCTCCAGATTGTCAAATCTAACAGCTACTGGCAGCACTTGCTTTCCCAATGTTTTAAAATTATGCTCCTTGTAAATCAAAGGCAATTTTAACTCTTTTAGCTTTTTTGATTCTTGCAAAGTAGCTGAAAAGCCTTGTTGTATATCTTTTTGCGTCACTTTTTTTAAAGCTATTTCTATAGGCAGTATCTCTTTCTCGTCGATATAGGCTCTAAAAATATCACCTTTAGCATAAATTTTTTTGAGTTTATCGATTACTATCATTTTTTCTTATTTTCTAAGTACTCTTCGATATCCATCGAGATTAGGCTTGAGTCCATGCCGTCTTGATTGTGAACAAAGTGAACAGACTTGACAAATGGTTCAATCACATTGATTTTTTGTTTTGGAGTTATAACAAGAAGCTGAAGTTTTAGCTTTTCAAATAGCCTTAAAGCATACCTTGTGCTCTCATCACTACCTCTTCCAAATGCTTCATCAATCATCACAAACCTAAAAGATCTGCTTTGGATTTTATCGTGCTCTAGTCCAAACTGATACGCTAAAGATGAAGCTAAAACAGTATAGGCAAGTTTCTCTTTTTGCCCTCCTGATTTACCTCCACTATGAGCATAATACTCTTTTGTGCTACCATCGCTCGCATACTTTTCAACAGCACTAAAATCGAACCAATTTCTTACATCTATTACTAGATTACGCCACTTTTTATCGACATCACTATGCCCTTCTCTGCCGTTAAACCTCGCAATAAGCTCTTTTATCTGCAAAAACTTTTGCTCATCATAATCATTGTCTTCATCTATGGCACCTGTGATTATCTGCTTTAAACTCTGCCTAAAGCTCTTTATGTCTGCAATATTTGAGTTTTGAGCAAGAAGCTCTATAAAGGTGCCATCACTATACTCTATATCTGAAAGCGATCTGTTTATAACTCCTATCTTTTCTTTTATATCTGTGCTATTTTTTTCTAACAAGCTTTGGAGCATGACAACATCTCTTATAGTGTTCTCTTTAAGTAGTTGCTTGAACTTTTTCTTCCATTTGGGTAGGTTGTCTTTTTGTAACTCATCTAGCTTTTTATTGAACTCTTCGCAGTACTCAACTCCACTACCAAACTCTTTGCTTATGATAGGAAATCTGTTTATAAAACTGTTTTGTAGAGTTATGATTTTGCTCGACAAGTTTTGCATGTTTTTTGAAAATTTATCTATATCTTTTTGTATGCTCTCTCTTAGTTTTGTTTGCGATGATTTGATAGTAGTAAGGCTTAATGATGCAGTTAAAATCTCCTCTTTTAGAGTATCTAATCTCTCTTTTATATCACTTTTTAGCACTTCATTGTTTTGAATCAGTTTTGTTTTGTTTAGTTCAAGTTCCCTAGTCTCAATCTGCTCTTCAAGTTTTCCGAGTCCTGAGATAATCTCTTCGAGCTTGGCTTTTTCATCTCTGTAGGCTACTTGTGTTTCATCTAGTCTTTTTTGTAGGGTTTTGATTATGTCATTGCTTTTTTGTAGCTCCTCTTTTTCGCTACTTAGGTTATCTATCACTTTGCTGTGCCTATACCAGTTGATTTTTTCAAAACTGTCATACTTTAAAATATCTCTTAAAGCATCTCTTTTGCTTTGCAAGTTATCTAGATTTTTGGCTGTTGCGGTTAATCTAGCTTGTATAAACTCCTTTTTTGATTTAGTAGCCTCATATTGCTCTTCAAACTCTTGGAGTTTAGAGAGGTTGTCCCAACCCAAAACCCATCTTGACTTGTCATTTATGTTAAATCTATCATCTTTTTCATGCCTAGTTAAGTTTGTCTTAAACTGTCCATTTAGACTCAGAGCTTTTTTAAATCTTCTAAAATCATTCAGATTGTCAACGCAAGGTATATCAAATCTCTCATTTAAGATATGTTTTACAACTTCAAAATAGTCACTATCAACCTTGACTTCAATTTTGCCTAAAAGAGAGTTTGGCGTGGTTTGTGAGTAGGTATGGTTTTGTTTTGATATATCTACTTTTAGATAAACCAACTTTGACTTCAAATCTGTTTTATCAACATAAGAGCTTACCTCATCATAGTACTTTTTGTCGACCAAAAGAGATAGTGCAGAGCTATGAAGTATCCTCTCTATCGCTCCATTCCATTGCTTATCAGTCACTTCTATAAGCTCTCCAACAAAAGGGAGTTGTGATATGTCGATACTTAAACTCTTTGCTATAGCGTCTCTCATTTGCGATATTTTATGTGGTATATTTGATGGATTGTTTTTAAGATAAGTTATCTCTTCATTTAAAAAAACTAAACTATCTTTATATTTTTGGATGGATACATTATCCCTATTTATCTGATTTTGATACTGCGTTTTTTCATCTTCTATCTTCTCATACTTCTGTTTTGCTTCACTCAGGGTTGTTAGAAATCGATGCTCATTTGATACAACTTTAAAATCAAGTTTTTTCAATAAAGAGTTATATGCTTCATTCTCTTTTTTTGTTTGCATCAAAAAGTAAGAGAGTTGTTTTATCTCATCTTCTATTTTGTTGATTCTATCGGCTCCATTTTTTTGCAACTCTAGCTTTAAGCTCACAACATCATCGCCCAAACTCTCTAGGCTCTCATTTTTTAACTTTTTTTGCGATAAGTTTTTTATTTTTTTTATGTTGAGTTCTTGAAGTTTTTGTGTTAAAAGCTCAGCCTCAAAAAAGCTAAAATAACAATTTAAAGAGTTGCGCATAGTGGTATAAAATGTATAGTTTTCAAGGTTCTCTTTGTACTTTTTATACTCTTTTTTTATGGGTTTTAAAAGTTCTATCTGGCTAATCGCATCTAAAACTAAGTCATGCGTGTGGTTTAGCGTTGCAAAGTTTAGACAAAGTTCATCTATTTTGCCTCCAATTTTACTGTCTTCAAGCATATGTGTTCGTATAAACTCTGTTAAATTGCCTACAGATTTAAGTGAAACAGTTTGGTAGAAAAGATTTAGTGCCTGTTCATTTCTTATGCCCATCTCTCTGCCAAAAAGTTTAAAGTAGTCGCTAAACGAATCAAAAACTTCTGTATGGTTTAAGGCTCTAACTCTTTTTTTCAGAGCTCTTATATTGTCAAATTGAGACAAAAAATCTTTTTTTATGCTTAAATCAGTTTTTGAAACTACAAAAAACTTATGTACTTTTTTTTGAGAGATATAAAAAAACTGAGCAAGTGTGATGCTCTCATCAAAGCCTATATTTTCAAATCTGCCCAATATGACACTAAAACTACTCTCGTCTCGAAGTGATACAGCCTTAGAGTGCCCAAAGTTTTCATCCTGTGTAGATTTATACTCACCTACGATATAGGAGTGTAAAGACCTCTCTTTTGTATTCGCACCAGCTGCTTTGTTGTATGTGATTTTTTGGTGTGGAACCAAAAGAGTAGTGAGGGCATCTACTACTGTTGATTTCCCACTTCCTATATCTCCTGTTAAGAGTGCATTGTTTTTGCTTAGGTTTAAACTGACGATTTTTTTGTCATAAGTTCCCCAGTTGTAAAACTCAAAGTTTTCTAGTCTAAAGCCCGCACTTCTATCATCATCTGCAAAATCAAATCTTAACTCCATAGATTGACCTCTCTGTACTCTTGAAGTTTTTTATCAAAATCTTCAAGATAGGATATGTTTATAAAAGATTTTATAGCATTTTTTATCTCATAAGCTTCACTTGAAATCTTTAGTTTTTTTAAAAATCCCAAATCTTCAACTTTTTTTATTGTAGCCTCTATATCTTTTTTTATCTTTACCTCATTGAACTTTATGTCTAAAAACAAAGAGAGTAGGGAGATGATATCTTCTTTGGTAACTACCGCTTTTTCACTATCATTTTGCATATCAAACTCAGCTATCTTTTTTCGTAAAAGCATACACAAAAGTGATACTTTGTAACTCAACTCTCTATTTCGTATGACTTTTGGAAGAGCCTCTGCCTCCTCTTCATAAACTCTATTTTTTAAATACGCATAACCATCTGTCTCATCGACCATAACTTCCAAACCTATAGTCTCAAAGTAATCAGATATAGCCCCATAACTATTGGTAGCCAATTCAAAAAATGCTTTTTCATTATCACTTTTATAAAAAAGACCCTTTAAAAGCAAAATAATCGCTATCTTTGCATCTTGAGTCATGCTAACCCCTTTATAAATATTATCTTTGGAATGATTACACTCTTTTTGTTTTGTTTCTCATCCTCTATGATTATCTTCTCTTTTTTATCTGACATCACCACAGAATTTTTAGAGTTTTTTGCGATAGAGAGGTACGATACCAACTCAGATATGCCTTTTTTAATAGGAAACTTTTCTACCACTTCTATGAGTGTACATTGTGGTTTTATCTGTAAAAAGTAGTTTATATTGCTCTTTAGTTTCTCTTCATCTATGAAAAATATATCATAAAAACTATCCAAATCTATCTCTAGCCCTTCATCTTTTAAATCAGCTCTAAATTCGTTTGCCATCTTTGGGCTATATAGTGATTTTTCAAACACGCTATTTATAGAAACTTTTGCACCATCTATGGAAGTAAACTCTTTTTTTGTAGGTATATTTGTTTTTATCTTCAACGCTTTTTGTTCGATTGTTTTGCAGAGTTCTAAAATCTTTTTATTTTCTATCCAGACCCTGTCGTCCAAAAATCGTCTCAACTGTTCCATTAATTTTGATGACACTTTTGCTATCTTGTTTGCATTTGAAAGCAAATCAAACTTTAGATTTTTTAATTTTTCTTCTTCGTCAAACTCTTTTATCGGCTCAAGAGTATAGAGGTGTTCTAACATCTGAGAGAATTTTGTGTTTTTTTCACTATCAGTCAAAATTTGCCAAAAAGCATAAAAGCTCTTTCCTTGGTCACTCTCGCGGATACTGTTTTCTATATCAAATATAGACTCTAGAACACTATTTTTACTATCAAACTCGGTCGCTATTTGCTCCATTGCTGAGAGGTTTAAATCCCTAAAGTTATACTCTATTTGTGAAAAGTCATATTTTAGTTTTCTACTTTGTTCTTCGATAAGCATAAAGTGTTCTTTTATACGGCTACTATCAAATCTCAAATCTTTTTTTTGTTCTATATTTGCAATCTGCTTATCGATTTTTGCTTTTTGCTTTTGAAGAGTTTTTATCCTCTCTTCATCACTCAAATCTGTCTCAAAAATTAACTCTTCAAGAAGCTCAAATATGATGTTAAACTTTGTTCTGCTCCCTACAAACTCTTTTTTCTCTAAAGACTCTAAAAACTCTAACGCTTTTTGAGTGTATGGAGTTAGCTCATATAAAAGCTCACCCTCACTTCCGTGGTATTTTTTGAGGTACCCACTCCTATCACTCACAAAATCATCAAGATACTCTTTTGCACTTTTTGGATATGCATTGTCGTATGAGTTATTTAGGCTATACAAAAAATCATCAAGATAGTTTAAAATAGTACTGTGAGTGACAGAAATATGCTTGTTTGAAACAAACACAAAATAAAAAAATGCTACCATCATAGCAAAGTTATCGCTATTTAGAAGTTTGATTGTATGATTGTATTTTTTAAGATTTTTTAGATATTCGTATGTCATTGCAGTGTTTTATATATCTACATGTAAGCATCTAGATTGGTAAGAGAGTAACGCACTCCGGCTTGAGTTGCTAAGTTACAAACTTTATTAAACTTTTGCTCTTCAAAAAGTTTTTGTAGATTTTCTTTGTCTTCAAGGTTTAACTGTGTAAACTTATAATTTTGATACTTTGAAGATTGTATGACTTTGCCATACTCTAACCCCTCTCTATCTATCCCGCTTCTCTCTAGTCTTCCATACTTTATATTGATATCATAGTAATCGTTGATACAATCTAGCCCTACAACCTCATTACCTCGTTTTAAAAGAGAGTTTATCAAATGGTATCTAATAAATCCAGCAGTTCCTGTTACAAGTATTTTCATGATATTTTCGCCTTTAAAATTAACTTGTTGAGTTTTTCTTCATGCTCTTTTGTCCAAAATTTATATCAATTCCTAATTATACTCTAAAAAAGTAATTTTTATAAATGTTATTTTATGATATGGGCACAGTAACATTTTTGAACTCTTGAAGTACCGTAAAATATGGGTTTAAAGTGTGATGGCCGGGAGAAGGAGATTCGAACTCCTGGAGGTGTTACCCTCGCTGGTTTTCAAGACCAGTGCATTAAACCAAGCTCTGCCATCTCCCGACAATGTTAAAAAGTGAGTCTTGATATAAAAATCAAAACAAAAAAAGATTCTCAATAAACCAAACACCAAATTCTCGACAACATGGAGGCGACACCCGGATTCGAACCGGGGATCAGAGCTTTGCAGGCTCCTGCCTTAGCCACTTGGCTATGTCGCCATCTCAAAGTCTGCTCCAAATTATCTAGTGGTGCCCGGAGCCGGACTTGAACCGGCACGCTCGCAATGAGCGAGGGATTTTAAGTCCCTTGCGTCTACCAATTCCGCCATCCGGGCAAACGCTTAGTATTAACTTTTTTCAAAATTCATGGAGCGGGAAACGAGGTTCGAACTCGCGACCCCGACCTTGGCAAGGTCGTGCTCTACCACTGAGCTATTCCCGCACTTAAAAATGAGACGAAATTATATCAATTATTTGCCTAAATGTAAAGGGTTAAAATAACATAAAGCACTAAAATCGTATAATCACAAAAAATATAAAGGATATTTATGCGTAGTGATCAAGTAAAAAAAGGTTATGATAGAGCACCTCACAGGAGTCTATTTCGTGCAACTGGGGTCAAAAATGAGGATTTTGATAAGCCATTTATTGGTGTTGCAAACTCTTTTATCGAGATTATTCCTGGACACTTTTTTTTAAATAAATATGGTGAAATTATTAAAGATGAGATAAGAAAAAATGGCTGTATTCCATTTGAATTCAATACAATCGGAGTAGATGACGGAATCGCTATGGGTCATGATGGTATGCTCTACTCGCTTCCTAGCCGTGAACTTATCGCAAACTCTATAGAGACCGTGATGAATGCACATAAGCTTGATGCTATGATTTGCGTGCCAAACTGTGACAAGATAATACCTGGTATGATTATGGGTGCTTTAAGAGTTAATGTTCCTACGGTTTTTGTGAGTGGTGGACCCATGAAAAAAGGATATGTCAAAGATAACCAACCGATAGATCTAGCGACTGTTTTTGAGGCTGTAGGAAAGTTTGAAAAGGGTGATGTAAGTGAAGAAGAGCTGACCGAGATGGAGTGCAATGCATGTCCTAGCGGAGGAAGTTGTTCGGGAATGTTTACGGCAAACAGTATGAACACATTGATGGAAGCTATGGGTATAGCACTGCCTGGAAATGGCACGATTCCTGCACTCACACCTGAGAGAGAAGTGCTTATACGAAAGGCAGCAAAGAGGATTTGCGAGATAGCACTAGATGAAAAATTTAACTTTAGAAATATTTTAAATGAAGATGCTGTGCGAAACGCATTTGCTATAGATATGGCGATGGGCGGGAGTACAAATACAGTTCTTCACATGTTAGCAATCGCCAAAGAGGCGGGAGTCAACTTTGATATAGCAGATATAAACGCCATAAGCAAAAAAGTTTCACACATAGCAAAAATCTCTCCATCATTGCCAAATGTTCACATGGAAGATATAGATAGAGCAGGTGGTGTAAATGCCGTAATGAGTGAAATAGCAAAGATGAATACAGACGCTTTACATGTGGACAATCTAACAGTTACAGGCGAGACTATTGGTGAGAGAATAGCCAACTCTCCTATCATAGATGAGAGTGTTATCCACCCGCTTGCAAACTCATACTCAAAAGTCGGTGGACTTGCAATTCTATTTGGAAATCTTGCAAAAGAGGGTTGTGTTATAAAAACAGCTGGAATAGTCGGTGAAAGAAGCTATAGAGGAAAAGCAGTTTGTTTTGATTCTCAACAAGAGGCGATAGCTGGAATTGTAGGCGGAAAACTGAAAAAAGGTGATGTAGCGGTCATAAGATATGAGGGTCCACGAGGCGGTCCTGGCATGCAAGAGATGCTTAGTCCTACAAGCTTGGTTATGGGCATGGGATTGGGAGCTGATGTTGCGCTTATCACTGATGGGAGATTTAGCGGGGCTACAAGAGGCCTTAGCATAGGTCATGTCTCTCCTGAAGCTGCTGAGGGAGGTATGATAGGACTTCTTCAAGATGGTGATATCATCCATATAGATGTCGATAAGTATATACTCGAGGTTGAATTGAGTGATGAAGAGATAGCCAAAAGAGAGGCAAATTTCAAGCCAAAGGTGAAAGAGATAAAAGGCAGTTGGCTTAAACAATATAGACAACTTGTGACAAATGCAAGCAATGGAGCAGTCTTAAAGACAGAGTTTTATGACTAATTTTTTTGATTTACTTCTTCAAGATACGATAACTATGATGGCGATCATGGATCCCTTGGGAGTCAGTGCCATCATGCTCTCTTTATTGAGTGAGGGGACAGATAAAAAAGAAGTCTCTAAGATCGCACTAAAATCCACAACGACTATAATCATAGCTTTTTTTGTGGTTTTGGTTAGTGGTAATTTTTTGTTAAAACTGTTTGGTATCGAGATTGATTCACTTAAAGTTATGGGCGGTATCGTTCTTCTTCTTATGGCTATCAAGATGGTAAATGGTTTAGCAGAATCTAAAAACCAAACTAAAGAGGAGAGAGTAGAGGCAAAAAATCAGGAAGAATTTTCCATAATACCTTTGGCGATTCCCATTATATTTGGACCAGGAATCTTTGCTACTATTGTCATACTAAGAAATCAAAGTGATGGTTTTTACTCTTTGAGTGCTTTTGTCCTAGCGTATCTTGTGGTTGCTTTTAGTATCTATTTGGCTCTTAAAAACAGTGTATATATACGAAAATACTTGGGTATAACAGGCTCAAAAATCATCAGTAGGCTCATGGGTCTGATAGTTGGAGCAATTGCTGTTCAGTTTATAGTTTCAGGCCTTAGTGTTCTTATAAAAGAGTATGTATGAATCAGGGTGGCTGGACTTGCCCCCATGACATAGATGGGATTTGTGATATCATAAAAAAAGAGTGTGATCCTGGTGATAAAGGGTGTGTTTTGTATGGAAAGGTAAAATTTTCAGATGAAACTTCGCCATCAAATGAGGCTTTTGAAAAAAGAATGGAAAGAAAAATGAAAAAACTACAAGAGGAGTTGCATGGAGATTAGGTGGTGTCTTGATGCCAAAGAAAGTTGGTTTTTTATGATATCTCTAAAAAATTAGTTAATTTCCCCTCTCCATTATACTCAAAATGATGTTATCAGTCTCTTTCATCCCTGTTTTTGCAAGTATGCCTATGTTATTGATAGTATCTTCTACATCACATCCAACTATGCCGTCCCCGCTATGCAGAGCTCTATTTGAAAGTGCTAGCATAGAGGAATCAAATGCAGTATAGACTCCAGTTGCTATCTTCATGGCACATGATGCCTTTGCTCCGTCACAGATGACTCCAGATATGTTGCCTAGTGAATTTGTGATAGCCATAGAGATGCTGTCATAGTCTCCATCTTCAACAAAGACCAATGCGCCACTAACGGCACTCGTAGCACATATAACCCCACAAAAAGCAGAAAGTCTGCCTATGCTTGATTTTAGGTGGATAGTGGTTAGGTGTGAAAAAAAGAGGGTGCGTATAAGAGTTTCGTGGGATTTGCCTTGGTCTTTGCAGTATCTTATGATAGGAAGTGATGCTGCCATTCCTTGGTTTCCACTTCCACTTGTGGTCATCACAGGCAGTGAGCATCCACTCATCCTAGCATCACCACCAGCAGAAGCAAAACTCGCACATCTGTTTCTTTGATCATCTCCATATAACCCTTTTTTTATATTTTTGTTTATCATG
>JALUXQ010000118.1 GCA_027013265.1 Campylobacteraceae bacterium
AGATGGCTTCCTTTTGCTATCGCCGTTGGTATAACAACTGGGATCGTAGCATCACTGATGGATATAGCTGTTGTTTTTATCAATGGTTATCTATCTAAAAACATAATCTATCTTTTTATATTTCCTATTGTAGTATCTATCATTACTGGTCAAGTTGTCAGACATAATCCTGAAGTGAGCGGCCCTGGTATCGGATTTTCTATTTTACATTTAAAAAACAAAAGCTATCTGAAGATAAAATCTATATTACTGAAACTAATCATATCCATTTTTACACTCTCAGGCGGTTTTATAGCTGGTCGTGAAGGACCGTCATTTTTTCTTGGTATTGGTATAGGTGAGTGGATAGGCAAATCTTATGGCTTTGGAAAAAAATTCAAAGATACATTAGGATTGATAGGTGGTGGTGCATTTACGGGGGCTCTTCTAAAAGCTCCGCTAGGAAGCTCTATATTTGCTATGGAGCTTAAAAATATGTATGATTTTAATTATCGACCTTTTGCTCCTATGATAGTCGCAGCCATCGTTAGCTACCTCACTTTTACTTTTTTTAGAGGAAACCATGCTTTTATCCAACTCTCAAGCAAGCCCATATGGACACTCACTAGCATACCATATATAATAGGGATGGGATTTTTCATCTCTTTTATCATCTATATTTATACTATATTTTTTCATTTTAGTAACAAAATATCTAAGGTTATTTCTTCAAATAGAAAGCCAGTCATTGGCACTATCTTAGCGATTCCTGTCATGATAGGGCTCTACTATGTAGTAAATGATATCGATATACTCTCAGCTCCTGTTGATATGCGCATCCTATCGAAGATGGCTCAAGTCTCTCTTCCTATCTATGTAGATGCCATTATAATACTATGCACCATAATCATCACTAGCCTAACTCAAGGATTTGGGATTTCTGGTGGGTTGATACTGCCCGTTTTGATTATAGGGGCGGCAGCTGGAAATATATTTGGACATATTTTTCCTAGTCAATTAGTGATGTTTACACTAGCTGGTATGGGGGCGGCTCTTTCAGCAGGAGCAAAAACTCCACTTGCTGCGATTGTTATGATAACAGAGATGAGTCATGATGATGTAGTCATACCCATGACAGCAGCTGTAATCACAAGCTACCTTACAAGTTTTGGATACAGCCTATACTTAGGACAAGAGATAAAATTTAGAAATAAGCTTAAAAATTTTAACTCCGAAGAGGAGAATTAGCTTAGTATCAAATTCCAAGTTATAATGCTAGCAAATGATACTATTATGCCAAGGGCTAAAGTGTTTATAGCTAGAGTTTTATTTAGCCCACCTTTTATCGCATATACTGTTGCCATAGTCATAGGCGGCATCGCAACCTCTAAAAATGTCACTTTTGCCCAGACTTGAGACATATCAACAAACAGATACATGATGCCTAGCATTATAAAAGGGGTTAAGAACATTTTGATAGATAGTGCCATTATATTTTCTCTAAAGTAGCTCACTAGTGCTTTTAGCTCTAGTTTCATACCGACGATTATAGTCACAAGTGGTATGAGTGTCGCTTGTAATTTATCTAAAATTCCATCTAAATATGGCGGAAAATGTGAGCCATGAAAGTATATAGCCACAACTATCGCTAGAAGTGGTGGTGATAGAAATATCTGCTTTAAGACATCTTTTTTAAATCCCTCTTTTTTGCCTCCCCCCCATGAGATTATCGCTACTCCAAATGTTAAGAGTGCTACAAATGAGCCTAATTGGTCATACACTAAAGCATAGACTATCTCTTTCATAGAGTATAAAGATTCGATATATGAAAACCCAACAAATGAGGTATTTCCAAAGATAGAAACGACCATAAAAGTCGCCAAATCTCTTTTGGAGAGTTTTAGTATTTTTCCGATAAACAGAGAAATCAAAAATGCGATAAACATGGCCGTATAGCTGATTATTATCACTTTAAAAATCACATCGCTAAACTCTAAAGTTCTTATCTTTGAAAGTGCAAGTGCAGGAAGTGAAAAATATATAACAAATTCGGTCAAAGCATGCGATATATCCTCTTTAAGAATTTTAAAAATATACCCTATAAAAACAAACAAAAATATAGGTGCAATCTGCTCAATCATGACCATTTTCCGAAGTAGCTTTTAGTCTCTAAAGAGCTCTTAACATCATCTAAGAACTTGTCTCTATCA